>NZ_PNOT02000232.1 GCF_002879535.1 Mesorhizobium intechi | reverse complement strand
GAGCCCCAGCCGCGCCTTGCCGGAGAATCCGAGGTGCGACTGCTTGGTCACCTTCAGATAGTCGTCATAGAAACCGATGGAGCCGAAGCCCAGCGTCACCAGCAGCACCACCCAGACATAGATGCTCGACAGGTTCGCCCATAGAAGCGACGAGCCGATGATGCCCGACAGGATCATCAACCCGCCCATGGTCGGGGTGCCGGCCTTCTTGAAATGCGTCTGCGGCCCGTCGGCGCGGATCGGCTGGCCCTTGCCTTGCCGTAGCCGCAGCGAATTGATGATGGTCGGCCCGAAGATGAAGACGATCAGCGCGGAGGTGATCAGCGCCCCGCCAGTGCGGAACGTGATGTAGCGGAAAACATTGAAGACCGAGATCTTGTCCGCGAAATCGACGAGCAGTGTGAACATGCGCTTTCGTCCCCCGACTTGACCTAGGCCAGTTTGCTGGTTGTCGTTTCAGCCGGGTATCTGCCCAGCAGCGCATCGACCAGTTTTGCAAAACCGATGCCCTTCGACGATTTGATCATCACCACGTCGCCAGGCTTCAGCGCGGCAAGCAGCACCGGCTTCAATTCCTCGACGCCGGCGCGGTATTCCGTCTTGATGTCGCCCGGCAGCGCCTCCGCCAGCGCCCGCATTTCGGGGCCGCCGAGAAACACGGTCTGCGTGCCGGTGCCGACGATAAGAGCGGCAAGGGCGGCATGCAGCTTGGCCGAATGCTCGCCAAGTTCCAGCATGTCGCCGAGCACGGCGATGCGGCGCCCCTCACCCGTCACCGGCGTCGCGTTGAGCAGCGCCATCGCCGCCGCCATCGAGGCCGGATTGGCGTTGTAACTCTCGTCGATCAGCGTGATCGGCCCACCAGGGTGGCGCAACACATGGCGCTTGCCGCGGCCGCGCTCGGCCGAGAGATCGGCCAGTGCCAGTGCCACCTTGTCGAGATCGGCACCGACCAGTTGCGCCGCGCCCAGCACCGCCAGAACGTTCTGCACCATGTGCCGGCCAGGCGCACCGATGCGGGCGATCATGTCATGGCCGCCTATCCGGGCGGCGATGTCGGAATGGTCGGCATGCAACTCGCATTTGGTGAGCTTGAAGGTCGAGCGTACATTCTCGCCAAAGCCGTAGACATGCTCGATGCCGGCGGCATGCGCCATCCTGTCGAGCAGCTTGAAGCGCGCATCGTCGCGGTTGAGGACGGCCGCACCTTCGGGCTCCACCCCTTCGAAAATCTCGGCCTTGGCCTTGGCGATCTCGTCGAGATTGCGGAAGAATCCGAGATGCGCCGCCGCGATCATGGTGACGATGGCGACATGCGGCCGTACCATCTTCACCAGCGGCCGGATCTCGTCGGGATGGTTCATGCCGATCTCGAACACGGCATAGTCGCAATCGTCGGGCATGCGCGCCAGCGTCAGCGGCACACCCCAATGGTTGTTGAAGGACTGCGCCGAGGCATGCACCTTGCCGACCGCCGACAGCACGTGGCGCAGCGCTTCCTTGGTGGTTGTCTTGCCGGCCGAACCGGTCACCGCGATGATCTTGGCCTGGGAGCGTGCGCGCGCCGCGACACCGAGCTTTTCCAATGCGACCAGCACGTCCTCGACGACGATGATCGGCGCCGTCAGCCGGCCGAGCGACGGCAGCTTGCCTTCCGCCACCACCAGCACGCCGGCGCCGGCCTTGATGGCCGCCGTGGCGAAGTCGTGGCCATCCATCGCCTCGCCCTTGATAGCGAAGAAGGCGTCGCCCGGCTGCAGGCTGCGGCTGTCGATCGAAATGCCCGATATGCCTTCGGGCATAGGGCCGAGCGGCCGCCCGTCCATGGCGGCCACCAGCGCGTCGCAGGTCCACAGCAAACTCATGCGACACGCTCCCGCAGCGCGGCGCGGACTTCCTCGTGATCGGAGAAATGCAAGGTTTCGGAGCCGATCGTCTGGCCTTCCTCGTGCCCCTTGCCGGCGACGATCAGCGTGTCGCCGGCATCAAGCATGCCGACAGCCTCGTGGATCGCCTTGCGCCGGTCGCCGATTTCGATGGCGCCCGGGGCAGCGGCAAGAATCGCGGCGCGGATCGTCTCGGGCACTTCCGACCGTGGATTGTCGTCGGTGACGATGACGACATCGGCAAGCCGGGTCGCGATTTCGCCCATGATCGGCCTTTTGCCCCGGTCACGGTCGCCGCCGCAGCCGAACACGACCATGACGCGACCAGTGGTAAACGGGCGCACCGAAGCCAGGACGTTTTCCAGCGCATCGGGCTTGTGGGCGTAGTCGACATAGACCGGCGCACCGCTGGCGGTGGTGCCGACCAGGTCGAGCCGCCCCGGTGCGCCCTTGAGTTTCTCCAGTGCCATCAAGGCCTTGGCGACAGGCGTTCCGGTGGAAATGGCGAGCCCCGCCGAAACCAGCGCGTTCGAAATCTGGAAATCGCCGGCCAGCGGCAGGTCGATTTCGTAAAGCACGCCCTCGGCCTCCACTTCGGCGCGCTGGCGATGACGCTCATGCTCGACCCGCTTCAGCGTCAGGAAGGCGCCATGGCGGCCAACAGTCAGCACGTTGAGCCCGGCAGCCTGTGCCGCCTGGATGGTCGGCGCCGACCACGGATCGTCGGCCAAGATGACCGCCGGCGCGCCCTTCGGCAGCAGTGTGTCGAACAGGCGCAGTTTGGCGCGGTGATAATCCTCGACCGTCGGGTGGTAATCCATATGGTCGCGGCCAAGATTGGTGAAGCCGCCGGCGGCGAGCTTCACGCCGTCGAGACGGCGCTGGTCGAGCCCATGGCTGGAGGCTTCCATCGAAGCGTGGGTGACGCCGGCATCGGCCAATTCCCGCAGGAGCTGATGCAGGGCAATCGGATCGGGCGTCGTCAGCGAACCGTACTCGTTGCGGCCTGGCGCCACCACGCCCGTCGTTCCGATCGAAGCCGCGGCATAGCCCGCCTGCTCCCAGATCTGCCTGGTGAAGGCGGCGACCGAGGTCTTGCCGCTGGTGCCGGTGACCGCGACCATGGTTTGCGGCTGCTTGCCGAAATAGCGGGCGGCACTCAGCGCCAAAGCCAGGCGCGGATCGTCGACAGCCAGCACCGGAACCGGCAGGCCGGCAACGGAACTGCCCTTGGCGATCACGACCGCAAGCGCGCCGCGCCTGGCCGCGTCGGCAGCGTAGGCCGCACCGTCCGCCTTGGTGCCGGCGAGCGCAAAAAAGACCACGCCCGGTTTTACCTGGCGGGAATCGGACGAAATCCCGGCAACCTCCAGATCGGCGGAAGCTGTTCCTTCGACTGGCAGGACACCGGCTAGATCTCTGAGCTTCATCGAGTTCCGTTCACCGCAATAAAATAGCGCGCAGTCGCCGGCGCGCCCTAAGAATCACTCATAGGAAACCAACGTTGCACCATTTTCATGGCTGAAATCTGGTTTCACGCCAAGCATGGCCGCCGACCGCCTGATGATATTACCCGCAATGACCCCCGCATTCGCGGCGGCGACATCGGTCATCCCAGGCTTTTCCGGGTGCGGCGCATCGGCAATGGTGAACACCAGATATTGCGGATCGTCCATCGGGAAGGCAGCGACAAAGGTATTGAAATTCAGGTCTTTAGAGTAGCGGCCGTTGATGACCTTCTCGGCCGTTCCGGTCTTGCCGCCAACGCGGTAGCCGGGGACTCTGGCGTTTCTGGCCGAGCCCTTCTCGGCATTGAGCGAATAGAGGTAGCGCATGCCCTCGACCGTCTTTTCGGTGACGACCTTTTTGGCAATCGCCATCGCCTCCTGCTGCGTGCGCACCAGGAAGGTCGGATTCATCAAATAGCCGCCATTCATCAGTGCCGCGCAGCCGACAGCCGCCTGCAGCGGGGTCGTCGATACGCCATGGCCGAAGGCGATGGTGAACGAATTGACCTGTTTCCAGACCTTCGGTTCGGTCGGTCGGGCGACTTCCGGCAGTTCGGTCTGCATCCTTTCCAGGATGCCAAGGCGATGCAGGAATTCCCGGTGCCCCTCGATGCCCACCAGTTCGGCCTCCCTGGCCGATCCGATGTTGGACGAATAGAGGAACACCTCCGGCAAGGACAGCACACGGTTCTTGCCGTGGAAATCGTGAATGGCCTGATGGCCTACCCGGATCGGATGCGAAGCGTCGAAACGACTGTTCATCGTCGCCTTGCCGGAATCGAGCGCCATGGCCGAGGTGAAGCTCTTGAAGGTCGAGCCCATCTCATAGAGGCCCGCCGACATCCGGTTCAGCCGATCCTTTTCCTGTGCATTGTAGGGATTGTTCGGATCGAAATCCGGCACCGAGGCCATGGCAACGACTTCGCCGGTCTTGACGTTGAGCACGACGGCGCCGGCCCCGAGCGCGCGATAGCGCTCCAGGCCGGCGGCAATCTCGTCACGCACCACATGCTGGACGCGCAGATCGATCGACAGCTTCACCGGCTTGAGATCCTTGGCCACCGCCAGGCCCGACGCCTGCAGGTCGCTCAGGCCCTGTTCGTCGATATATTTCTCCATGCCGGAGATGCCCTGGTTGTCGACGTTGGTCAGGCCGACAATGTAGGACGAGGTTTCGCCGCTCGGATAGAAACGGCGCTTCTCCGTGCGGAAGCCGAAACCGGGAATGCCGAGCTGCATGATGTCGGCCTGCTGCTTGGGCGTCAGCTGTCGCTGCAGCCAGACGAAGCCGGCGCCGCTCTTGAGCTTGTGGTAGGTCTGCTCGTAATCGATCTCGGGCAGCACCGTCGACAGCTTCTCGATCGCCTCGTCGGCGTCGACGATGCGGCGCGGCTCGGCGAACAGCGAGGCCGTCTTGATGTCGGTCGCCAGCACTTCGCCATTGCGGTCGACAATGTCGGGCCGCGAGGCGGTGATCCGGCTCTGCGGGCCGCCCGACAGGTCAGGCGTCTGGAAGCCGAGATACACCAGCCGCCCTGAAATGGTCGAGAAGATGCCGAAGAACACCGCCATCGTCATCACGATGCGCGCCTTGCCCTTGCCGCCGGTCGCCTTGCGGGCGCCCTCGACGACGATAGATCCATCTTCACCCGTCCTGGCGCGACGCTTCAGCAGTTTGGCGATCATTGGGCGATGCCTCCGGTCACGACGGGATCCTTGCCGTCCGCGGGCGCCTTGTCGGAATTGTCGGCCATGCCGCCCTGGCGTCCGTTCAGAATGTCCTGGATATCCAGGGCCTTGGCTGGCAGGTCGCCCAGACCGACGATCTGGCGGGCGCTGACTGGCTCGAGCGCCAGCTGCGACTTGTAGAGTTCTGCGAGCTTCTGCAGCCGCGACGGCTGCGTGAGCAGGCTCCAGTCGGCCTTGAGCAGGTCGATCGTCTCCTCCTCATAGCGTATCTGGTTGTGGATCTTCTGCACCGCCGCCAACTGGTCTTCGGCCTCGCGCTTGGTCTTGTAGGTCAGGGCCGCCGCTGAAACCATGACGGCGATCAGAACAATGTCGCTGGTACGGAACACGTGCTTACCTCTCCCCCGGCCGGTCGATGCCGGGAAGCTTTGGAAGGCCGAATATCGAAAAATCGCCGGCGCGCGCCGGGGCCTCGGTGCGGATTGCCGCGCGCAGCCTGGCCGAGCGGGCGCGCGGATTGGCGGCGACCTCGGCATCATCAGCCGTCACGCCGCCACCGGCCTTGCGGAAGGTCGCCGTGCGCGCATGTGCCTCGGGTAGGTGACGTGAGCCGGTCGCCACGTCGGCGCGGTCGGCGATGAAGCGCTTGACGATGCGGTCTTCCAGCGAATGGAACGTCACCACGGCCAGACACCCGCCGGGCTTCAATGCGCGTTCGGCAGCCAACAACGCCTTGGCCAGTTCGCCGAGCTCGTCATTGACGTAGATGCGCAGCGCCTGGAAGACGCGGGTTGCTGGGTGGATCTTGTCCTTCGGCGCGCGGCCAATATGCGTCTCGATGGCGTCGGCCAGTTCCAGCGTGCGCTCGAACGGCTTCTTTTCGCGGCGCGCCTCGATCATGCGGGCGATGCGGCCGGCGTGGCGCTCCTCGCCGAGGAAGCCGAAGATGCGGGCAAGGTCGCCCGGCTTGAAACCGTTGACGACATCGGCCGCACTCAGACCCGCCTGCGCCATGCGCATGTCGAGCGGCCCGTCGAAGCGGAAGGAGAAGCCGCGCTCGGCCTGGTCGAGCTGCATGGAGGACACGCCGATGTCGAGCACGACGCCGTCGGCCCTCTCGACATGCTCGTCCAGCGTCGAGAACGGCGCCTGCACCAGCCTCAGCCGGCCGCCCGATTGTGCCTCGAGATCGCGCCCGGCGGCGATGGCGTCGGGATCGCGGTCGATGGCGACGACGGAAGCGCCGGTCGCCAGAATGGCCCTGGTGTAGCCGCCGGCGCCGAACGTGCCGTCGATGATGATGTCGCCTTCCGCCGGCGCCAGTGCCTCGAGCACTTCGCCAAGGAGGACCGGAATGTGGCGGACCGATCCGCCAACGGCGTGGACGTCATCGCCGTGGCCCACCGTCATTCCGGTCGCTCCCCAGGCTTCGTCCCCTGCCGAAGCTGCAAAAGCCTGGCCCGCGCCTGCGCCCCATAGGCCGCAACCCGTCCCGGCTCCCAGATCTGAAAGAAATTGCCGCGCCCGACAAAGGCCACCTCCGCCGAGATGCCGGTATGCTCGCGAATGAAATCGGTCATGGTGATGCGGCCGTCCTGGTCGAGTTTCAAGAACGCGCCGTCGCCATGGCAGAAGAACGACATGTCGTCCGCCGTCTGCAGGAAGGGATCTTCCAGCGCGATACGCTGCTCGTAACGGTCGAGCAGGTCGAGCCCGCCGACATCCATCGCCGGCAGGTCCAGGCAGCGCAGCGCATAGAGTTCCGAATAGCCGCGCTTCTGCACGACGGCGCGGAAATGCGCCGGAACGGACACCCGCCCCTTCGCATCGATCCTGCTCACCGTGTTCGACAGAAACCGGTCCATTAAACGTTACAGCCGCTTGCGCCGCCGCACCCCTCTTCATCGTCTTGCACGCGCCGCCGCAGCGCGTTCCCTGCCCCGTATCAGCCTCGCCCGCACGGGCAAAAACCAGCAAACGCGCAGCCGCCGCGGCTGCCCGACTGGCGTACGCTTTACCCTGACGCGGAACGAAGGCTTTGATGTCTCGATGGGATATCATGGGGCACTATGGGCGTCAACGGGAATAGGCTTCACAAACACGCGCCGCAGCCAGTCCGAGCAGCCGTTACGGCACGTCCCCTCTTTATCGATCATTAAGCCTAACGAAGCGTTTAGAGCCTCTGGCCCAAAAAGACCTGGCTTGCCGCCAATCACCCGCACGCATAGCGTCGAGCGAGGTCTTCCGCACAAAACAAGGATCGAGATCATGTCCGAGACGGCAAAGTCACGCGCCGCCGAACTTTCTCATTTGCGCAGCCGCGATTTCGCCAGTGGCGACCCGATCCCATTGCCGCTAACCATGGCTTCGATCTTTCACACGCCGGGCGTAGGGACCGGGGTCGATCAATATGGCCGCTACGACAATCCAACCTGGCGCGCCGTGGAACATGCGCTGGGCCATTTGGAAGATGCGCAATGCGTGAGTTTTCCCTCTGGAATGGGCGCGATTTCGTCGGTGTTTTTCGCGCTCCTGAAATCAGGCGATCGCGTGCTCCTGCCGGCGGACGGCTATCACGCCACGCGCGCGATGGCCGAACGCTTCCTGAAGCCGCTCGGCATCACCTGCGATACCAGGCCGACGCCGACCTTCCTTGACGGCGGCTTCAAAGGCTATTCGCTGGTCTTCGTGGAAACCCCGTCCAATCCGCGGCTGGACATCTGCGATATCTCGGCGATTGCCAAGGCTGTCCACGAACAAGGCGGGATCCTTGTCGTCGACAACACGACGATGACGCCCTTCGGCCAGCGTCCGCTCGACTTCGGCGCCGATATCGTCGTCTCCGCCGACACCAAGGCGGTCAACGGCCATTCGGATGTGCTGTTCGGGCACGTCGCCAGCCGCGCCCCCGACATCATATCCAAGGTGACGGACTGGCGCGCAATGGCCGGCGGCATTCCCGGGCCGTTCGAGGCCTGGCTGGTGCATCGCGGTCTCGAAACGCTGGAGGTGCGCTTCGATCGCATGTGCTCGTCCGCTGAAACGATCGCGCAGCGGTTGAAAGAACATCGCGCGGTCCGCGGCCTGCGTTTTCCCGGCCTGAACGGCGACCCGTCGCACAACCTTGCCCGCGCCCAGATGGAGCGCTTCGGCTTCCTCATCTCCTTCGAACTCACGTCCGAGGACAAGGCCGAGGATTTCATCAACAATTGCCCATTGATAGAGGCCGCGACCTCCTTCGGCGGCGTCCACACCTCGGCCGAGCGGCGCTCAAAGCGAGGCGATGCGGTACCGCCCGGCTTTGTGCGCCTGTCGGTCGGCTGCGAACCGGTGGAAGAACTCTGGAAAGCGATAGAGACGTCGCTGGACAGGATCAGCGGCTAATCGCACCAGCTTCGAGCGACAGCCGGCCCTGGTTCTTGCAGGCGAACGCATGAAAGACCTGAATCGACAGGCGCGCCCGAGGACGCAACCTGCTGATCTCAAAGGGTTTATCCTCGATGACGAAACTGCCAGCTGGCCTGTAAGCCGGGTTCTGTATGGCCCTCGCCCCTTGCGGGACGAGAACGCGGCGGCCATTCATCTTGGGCGCATGTTGCCATGCGCCTCACGCAACCTACCCGGACGGTGGGCCGGAAACAGCCCTCGAGGGTTTCCCCTCGCACCGCCCCTATTCGGTTTTGCTCCCGGTGGGGTTTACCGTGCCGCTCCTGTTGCCAGTCGCGCGGTGGGCTCTTACCCCACCCTTTCACCCTTACCCCGACTAAGTCGTGGCGGTTTGCTTTCTGTGGCACTTTCCCTGGGGTCGCCCCCGCCGGCCATTAACCGGCACCGTGTCTCCATGGAGCCCGGACTTTCCTCACTCGCGGCCTTTCGGCGTTTGCGAGTGCGGCCGCCCAGCCAGCTGGCAAGGCGTATAAAGGGGTTCAGCCGGGAAAACGCAAACGAAAAAGCCGGCTTGTGCGCCGGCTCTCGCAACTTGCCATCAAAGCGCGGCCATCTGAACCTTGACCTTGCTGCAATAGGCGGCCGAGATCGGGTTCATCCGCGTCGCGGCATGGCCGGCATTGTATTTCAGGATCGTGCCACAGGTCGTGCCACCGCCAAGATTCTGCGCCAGAGCGAGATACTTCATGCCGTATTTGATGTTGGTGTCGGGATCGAACAGGCCCTTGGCCGAACCGTTGTAGCCCATCATCCGCGCCGTCGCCGGCTTGATCTGCATCAGGCCGATCTCGCCGGCACTGCCGACCATGTTCGGCCGGTAGTTGCTCTCGATCGTGATGACGGCGTTGGCCAGCGACACCGGAACGCCGTAGCTTGCCGCATAGCGGGCGACGATCGCGGAATACTGGCCGCTGCTGGCCACCGCTGCCGTCGACGCAGCGACATTCCTGAGACCGATCGATGCCGTCGTCGTCATGTCGACGGTTTTGCGGCCACGCTTCGTCTGCCTTTTGGCGGAGGATTTCTTCGCCTTGGTCCAGCTGGCTTTTTCCACCTTGGCGGATGCCTGCTTCTTCGTTGCTTTCAGGCTCTTGCTGCTTTTGGCCGAAATGGCCTTGCCCTTGGTCACCGCGACGAGCCCCTGATCGGCCCGGGGGCTCCATGTCGCGGCATCAGCCGCGCTGAAGGCAAAAGTCACTACGCCGGCAGCAAGAGCTGCCGTTACAACGGTCAATTTCTGCATGTGATCCTGTTCTGTCTGGACCGCACGAAGATATTCGCGCGGCGCTGCTTGATTAATAGCGGAACATCCGGGGGGCTGGAGGTCCGACAAACTGTACGAATTGCCCTTTGAGGCCCGAATTGGCACCAATGAAGGCGGGGCAAGTCACTTTGAGTGACAGTTTGTAACCTTGCAGGGGAAAAGATTACTTGGGCAGCGCCCTGCCCCCGGGTGAGCCGCTCACGGAGGCAAGCAACTTCCGCAGCGTGCGCATGGTCGAGCCATCGGCCAGCCCGTCGACCAGACGGGGCCGGAAATGCCGTTGGAAGGCCTCAACGACAATCCGCGTCTGAGGGTCGAAAACACCCGATATCTCGACACCATAGCCATAGAGCGTCAGCATGGACTGCAGCGCCTCGACATCGGCGCCTCTGTCGCCGGGCTTCAGCGCGGTCCCGCGCCTGATGGGTGCAGCCGGCACAAGATGGCCGACACCGGCCTTGAACAGGGCCGCCCATGGGAACTTCTCGCCCGGATCGATCTTGCGGCCCGGTGCAATGTCGGAATGCGCGAGCACCCGCATGGCAGGGATAGCATGCCGAGCGGTAATTCCCTTGCACAGGCCGATCACCGCCTCGATCTGGCGCTTGGGAAACCCGGGATAGCCCAGCGAATGGCCAGGATTGACGATCTCGATGCCCACCGAGCAGGAATTGATATCGGCGCGTCCGGACCAGGAACTCTTGCCAGCGTGCCAGGCACGGTCGCTTTCCCGCACCATCTGCACGATGTGGCCACTCTCATGGACGAGATAGTGCGATGAAACCTCGCTCGCCGGATCGCATAGCCACGCTTCCGCCCCGGCACCGGTCGCCATGCCGGTGTAGTGCAGCACGATCATGTCGGGTTTCAGCGTATCCCGCCTTGGCCCAAAATTCGGCGATACCCTGACCTCGGCGCTCGGCTCGTCGGGCAGGAAGCCGCTCATGCGTGCCGCAGGCCCCGCTCAATCATTTCATAGGCGGCGTTGATAGCGGCGACCCTGGTGGTGGCGATCTTGATGAATTCCTGCGGCAGGCCACGCGCGATCAGTCGGTCGGGGTGGTTGTCGGAGACAAGCTTGCGGTAACGCTTCTTGACCTCATCGAACGGCCTGCCGCGCTCGATGCCGAGCACGACATAGGGATCGCCGGCGCCAAGATCGACGTGCCGGGCCAAGATCGATTCGTAATGCGTCTCGTCGATGCGGAATATCTCGGCGATACGGCGCAGGAAGATGCCTTCGCGTTCATGCACCAGCCCATCTGCCTTGGCGATGTGGAACAGGCCGTCGAGTATGTCTTCCAGCATCACGCAGTTGGAATGTCCGGAACCGCACAATTGCGCCATGCGCTCGGCATAGGTTTCGAAACCAGCCACGTCCCGCTGCGCGAGATCGAACAGCCGCGCGACGTTGCGCGTCTCCTTGGGCGGCACTTCGAATATTTCCTGGAAGGCGCGAACCTCATCCTGGGTGACGATGCCGTCGGCCTTGGCCATCTTGGCCGAGAGCGCGATCATCGCCACGGAAAAGGCGACGCGGCGGCGCAGGTCCGCATCGCCGGAAAACACCGTGCGCACGGCCTCCACGACATCGGCGACGCCCGACGAGGCTGAAGACGATACCCGCGTGATGAAGTCGCCGAGGCGGTCCCAAATCGACATGGCCGCTTCTTAGAGCGAACCGGTCCATGCTATCAAGCCAATAACGGGGTTGTGAACGGCAGCCGCCCCGGCAGATCGATGCATCGGCCTGCGAAAAAGGCCGGCATGATGCCGGCCTTCCTCCCAAGACACGCTTACTGGGTACTCAATACAGGCTACTGCGCGGGCGCAGGAGCGGGCGTTGCCGGAGCCGGCTCGGCGGGCTTGGTCGAATTGTCGGCCGGAGCCGCAGGCTTCATCGGCTGCTCGGCAGCCGGCGGATTGGTGCTCTGCGTGGTGGTGGTGTCAGTGCCCTTGCCGCTGTCGCTGCAGGCCGCGACGCCCAGCAGGGCAAGGGCGGACACGGAAGCCAGAATGAGCTTTTTCATAACATCTCTCCTTCATACACGCTCACGTTGCGGTGAACGGTCGCAGAGGAAATGCGCGACACCGCCATGGGTTTCGTAACGTTGCGTTTCCGCGTGTAACATCAACGGGATGCGTTGCTGCCGACGCATTGGCGCATTAACAACGAAAGCTGACAACGAAAATGCCGGAGACAGCCGCCATGGCCGCGAAATGGGATTTCTGGATCGACCGCGGCGGCACCTTCACGGATGTCATCGGCCGCGATCCGCAAGGGGCGCTGCATCCGCGCAAGCTTCTGTCGGAGAATCCCGAAGCCTATGCCGATGCGGCCATCCAGGGCATTCGCGACCTGCTCGGCGTTGAAGCGGGCGCCGCGATCCCGTCCGGGCTGATCGGCGACATCAAGATGGGCACCACGGTCGCCACCAACGCGCTCCTGGAGCGCAAGGGCGACCGCGTGCTCCTGCTCATCACCAAGGGGTTTCGCGATGCGCTGAGGATCGCCTACCAGGCGCGGCCCGACATCTTCGCCAAGGAGATCATCCTTCCCGAGCAGCTCTACGAGCGCGTCATCGAGATCGACGAGCGCGTGCTGGCCGATGGCTGCGTCGAACAACTGCTCGACATCGCCGCTTGCCGGCCCGCGATCGAGCAGGCCAAGGCCGACGGCATCGACGCCGTCGCCATCGTCTTCATGCATGCCTGGAAATACCCCGATCACGAGAAGGCGGTGGCAAAGATCTGCCGCAAGATCGGCTTCGCCCAACTCTCGGTCAGCCATGAGGTCTCGCCGCTGATCAAGCTGGTCGGCCGCGGCGACACCAGCGTGGTCGACGCGTATCTCTCGCCCATTCTGTCACGCTATGTGCAAAGGGTGGCGGGAGAACTGGGCGCGGCGAGAGACGGCGACCAGTCCCCTCGCCTGATGTTCATGATGTCGTCGGGCGGCCTCACCGCCGCCGACATGTTCCAGGGCAAGGACGCCCTGCTGTCGGGCCCGGCCGGCGGCGTCGTCGGCATGGTCGAGACGGCCAAGCTCGCCGGCTTCGGCAAGGTCATCGGCTTCGACATGGGCGGCACCTCCACTGACGTTGCCCATTACGATGGCGAATACGAGCGCGCTTTCGATACCGAAGTCGCCGGCGTGCGTGTCCGCGCGCCGATGATGCGCATCCACACCGTCGCCGCCGGCGGCGGTTCGGTCCTGCATTACGAGGCTGGGCGTTTTCGCGCCGGACCGGATTCCGCGGGCGCCAATCCCGGCCCTGCCGCCTACCGGCGCGGCGGCCCGCTCGCCGTGACCGACGCCAACGTCATGCTCGGCAAATTGCAGCCCGATTTCTTCCCGGCGATCTTCGGCCGCCGCCAGAACCAGCCGCTCGACGTCGAGACCGTGCGCGCGAAATTCGCGGCCCTGGCCGACCAGATCGGTGACGGCCGCTCGCCGGAAGCGGTTGCCGAGGGCTTCGTCACCATCGCCGTCGAGAACATGGCCAATGCCATCAAGAAGATTTCCGTGCAGCGCGGCTACGACGTCACGGAATATCTCTTGAACTGCTTCGGCGGCGCCGGCGGCCAGCACGCATGCCTGGTCGCCGACGCGCTCGGCATGGAAGCGGTGCTGATCCACCCCTTCTCCGGCCTGCTTTCGGCCTATGGCATCGGCCTGGCGTCGGTCTTTGCCTCGCGCCAGCAGGCCCTGCTCAAACCGCTTGCCGAAGAGTCCCGAACCGAGATCGGCGGCCTCATCGCCATCTTGAGAAAGGCCGTCATTGCCGAGCTCGCGGTGCAAGGCATCGCCGAGGACGCGGTGGCCGCCAAGCCCGTGCTGCATATCCGCTATGACGGCACCGACACGACGCTGCCCGTGAATTTCGAAAGCGACTCGATTTTCCAGGCGAAACGCGATTTCGAAATCGCGCACAAGGCGCAATTCGGCTTCGTCTATGACGACAAGCCGATGATCGTCGAGACCGTTGGCGTCGAAGGCAGCGAAATCGGCCAGAGCAGCGCCGAAGCCTATGCGCCCGCCGGGCCCGCACGGATTGAAGCCGGCGCTTCCGGAACGCGGCGCATCTACACCGAAGGCCGGTGGCATGAAGCCGGCATCCATCGTCGCGAGGACCTTCGCCCATCCAATCTGATCGCCGGCCCCGCTCTTATCATCGAACCGAACCAGACCATTGTCGTCGAACCGGGCTGGCGGGCCGAAATCACCAACCTCAACCATGTCGTGATCCGCCGGACGGAAAAGAAGGCGCGCGCCGCCGCTCTCGGCACCGACGCCGATCCGGTGATGCTCGAGGTCTTCAACAACCTGTTCATGTCGATCGCGGAGCAGATGGGTGTCACGCTGCAGAACACCGCCTATTCCGTCAACATCAAGGAAAGGTTGGATTTCTCCTGCGCCGTCTTCGACCATACAGGGGCGCTGGTCGCCAACGCGCCGCACATGCCGGTGCACCTCGGCTCAATGGACCGCTCGGTCGAAACCATCATCCGGCTGAACTCCGGCGACGTCCACCCAGGCGACGTCTTTGCCTTGAACGCACCGTACAATGGCGGCACGCATCTGCCCGACATTACCGTGGTGACGCCGGTGTTCGACGACGCCCAGAAAGAGATCCTGTTCTGGGCGGCCTCGCGCGGCCACCACGCCGATATAGGCGGCACCGCCCCCGGCTCGATGACGCCGCTCGCCACCACGGTCGACGAGGAAGGCGTGCTGTTCGACAATTTCCGCATCGTCGACCGCGGCAAATTCCGCGAGAAAGACCTGCATGCGCTGCTCACCGACCATCGTTACCCGGCCCGCAACCCGCACCAGAACATCGCCGACCTCAAGGCGCAGATCGCCGCCAATGAGAAAGGCGTCGCCGAACTGCGCAAGATGGTCGCGCATTTCGGCCTCGATGTCGTCGAGGCCTATATGGGCCACGTTCAGGACAATGCGGCCGAGAGCGTGCGGCGGGTGATCGAGCGGCTGCCCGATACATCGGCCTATGAGTATCCGACGGATACCGGCCAGGTGATCAAGGTGAAGATATCGGTAGACCGGCAGAAGCGCGAAGCGACGGTCGACTTCACCGGCACGTCGCCTGTCATGAAGAACAATTTCAACGCGCCCGAACCAGTGGCCCGCGCCGCGGTCCTCTACGCCTTCCGTGTCATGGTCGAGGACATGATCCCGATGAACGCCGGGTGCCTCAGACCCATCAACATCGTCATTCCCGACGGCTGCATGCTGAAGCCCGCCTACCCTGCCGCCGTCGTTGCCGGCAATGTCGAGACCTCGCAGCACGTCACCAACGCGCTCTTCGGCGCCATGGGCGCCATGGCCAATGCGCAGGGAACGATGAACAACCTCACCTTCGGCAACAAGAAGTACCAATATTACGAGACGATCTGCTCCGGCTCGCCTGCCGGCCATATGAACTCCGGCCGCGGCTTTGCCGGCACCTCAGGCGTGCACACGCATATGACCAACTCACGCCTCACCGATCCAGAGGTCCTGGAATTGCGCTTTCCCGTGGTGCTGGAGGATTTCCACATCCGTAAGGGATCGGGCGGCAAGGGCAAGTGGAACGCCGGCGACGGCACCAGACGCAGCATCCGCTTCCTCGAAAAGATGGAATGCGCGATCCTGTCCTCGCACCGCAACCGCCCGCCGCAGGGACTGGACGGCGGCGGCGACGGCGAGGTCGGCTCGACCAAGATCCGCCGCAAGGACGGGACGATCGAGGTGCTGAAGGCCTGCGACCAGACCGTGCTCGAGGCCGGTGATGTCGTTGTTGTTATCACGCCGACGCCTGGCGGGTTTGGCCGACAGTGAGGACAAGTGGCCATGGCCATCGTGAAACATTCACGCCTGCCCGAGCAAGACCTTCAACGATGGTTGTGTTGATGGACGCCAGTCGCTCAGCCCGGGCATTGTCCCGTCAGTTGTCCTACAGCAAGGTGCCTGTCGGGCTCACCCATATCAATGGGGCTTCAAAGTTGGCGAGGATGATGCCCGTGCAACTGGGTCGCGGTAAGGAACGCATTCGCGACGGCCTGATGTGAGGAAACGTCAACAGGCTGTCACCGGCCTGTCATGACGCTGCGATACCCGCTTGCGGCAAAGCAAATGGGGAATCACTTTGTCATGACGGACGTCTCCTCGGATCTGGTTTTTCGCCGTGGCAAGGAAGTTGGAAAAGCCGTCTACCAGAACCGCGCGCTCTCCAAAGCCGGCATCTCCGAGCGGCTGTTCGCCTTCTTGTTTTCCGGCCTCGTCTATCCGCAGATCTGGGAAGACCCCGATGTCGACATGGAGGCCATGCGGCTTGGCCAGGGCCATCGCATCGTCACGATCGCCTCCGGCGGCTGCAACATCCTGGCCTACCTCACCCGATCGCCGGCACGCATCGACGCCGTCGACCTCAACGCCGCCCACATCGCGCTGAACCGCATGAAGCTGGAGGCGGTGCGCCGCCTGCCCTCGCAGGGCGACCTGTTCCGCTTCTTCGGCGCCGCCGACACCAGCCACAATTCGCAGGCCTATGACCGTTTCATCGCGCCGCATCTCGATCCGGTCAGCCGCCACTATTGGGAACGCCGCAACTGGCGTGGTCGCCGCCGCATCGGTGTTTTCGACCGCAATTTCTACCAGACCGGCCTGCTCGGCCTGTTCATCGCCATGGGCCATCGCACGGCGAAGTTGTTCGGCGTCAACCCGGCCCGCATCATGGAAGCCAGGAACCTCGGCGAACAGCGTCGCTTCTTCAACGAGGAACTGGCGCCGGTCTTCGACAGGAAGCTCTTGAAATGGGCGACCTCGCGCAAGGCTTCGCTGTTCGGCCTCGGCATTCCGCCGGCGCAGTATGATTCGCTGATCACATCAGGCGACGGCACAATGGCCAGCGTGCTGAAGGCCCGATTGGAAAAGCTCGCTTGCGATTTTCCCCTGGAACACAATTATTTCGCCTGGCAGGCCTTTGCCCGCCGCTATCCCGAACCCGGCGAAGCAGCACTCCCCGCCTATCTGGAAAAACAGAACTACGAGACCATCCGCGGCAATGTCGACCGCGTCGCCATCCATCATGCCAATCTGATCGAGTTCCTGGGCAGCAAGGATGCGGGCACCGTCGACCGCTTCATCCTGCTCGATGCGCAGGACTGGATGACCGACGATCAGCTCAATGCGCTGTGGTCGGAAATCAGCCGCACCGCCTCCGCTGGCGCCCGCGTCATCTTCCGCACCGCCGCCGAGCCCAGCCTGCTGCCGGGCCGCGTCTCGACCTCGCTGCTCGACCAGTGGGACTATCAGGACGAGGCCTCTCGCGAATTCTCCGCCCGCGACCGCTCCGCTATCTATGGCGGCTTCCACCTCTATGTGAAGCGCGCCGCATGAGCACGACCGAGCTGCCGGCCAGCCCCGAATTCAAGGCCAATCATGCCGAACTGATGGACGGCGTCTACCGCTGGCAGCGCCACATCTACGACCTGACCCGCAAATACTACCTGCTCGGTCGCGACCGGCTGATCGACGGGCTGGAGGTGCCGGCCGGCGGTACCGTGCTGGAGCTCGGCTGCGGCACCGGCCGTAACATCATCCTCGCCGCCCGCCGCTACCCCGACGCCCGTTTCTTCGGCCTCGATATCTCGGCCGAAATGCTAGAGACGGCCGGCAAGGCGATCGACCGCGAAGGCCTGTCCGGCCGCGTCACGCTCGCACGAGGCGACGCCACCGATTTCGACACCGCCGCACTTTACGGCATCGAGCGCTTCGACAGTATCTTCGTCTCTTATTCGCTGTCGATGATCCCAGGCTGGGAAAGGACGGTGTCGGCGGCACTGGCAGCACTATCCCACAACGGCTCGCTGCACGTCGTCGATTTCGGCCAGCAGGAAGGCCTGCCGGGCTGGTTCCGTACCTTGCTGCGCGGTTGGCTCGCAAAATTCCACGTCACGCCGCGCGAATCGCTGCGCGAAGTTCTGGAATCGGAATCTCGGCGAACCGGCGCAACCTTCCGTTTCCGCACGCTTTATCGCGGTTATGCCTGGCTGGGCGTGATTGGACCGCGCAACTAGTGCAGCGCCTTCACCAGCGCGCCCACCATCGTCTGCGGGCGATAGCCGAGCTTGGCCGGGGTCAGCCCTAGCCGCACGATCACCAGCTGCTCCGAGGGAATGATGGCGACGGTCTGGCCATCGTGCCCTTCCATCCAGTAGGTGTCCTTGGGCAGGCCGGCCGCGACGCCGGCGCCGGGGTTCTCCTCATCGCCCGGCGCCTCGATCCACAACTGCCCCTTGCCGTAGACTTTCGAGGCAGGCGCCGGTTCGCGCATCCAGTCGACGAAGCCGGCCGGCAGCACCTGGTTGCCGTTCCACGCTCCACCCTGCAGCAGGAACTGGCCGAAGCGGGCCCAGTCATGCGCCGTGGCGTAGAGATAGGACGAGCCGACGAACGTGCCCTGCTCGTCGGTTTCGAGCACCGCGCTGTGCATGCCGAGCGGCCCGAACAATGCGCTGCGTGGCCATGTCAGCGCCTTGGCCTTGTCGCCGATCGCGTCCTGCCAGAGCCGCGACAGCATCACCGCCGTGCCGCTCGAATAGGAGAACACCTTGCCGACCTCGCCTGCCAGCGGCTTTGATGCGGCAAAGCCCGCCATGTCGGGCTCGAGATAGAGCATGCGCGTGACATCGGCGACGTCGCCATAGTCCTCGTTGAATTCCAGCCCGCTCGACATCGCCATCATGTCGGCAAGGCTGATGGCGGCGCGGCCGTCCGCCTTCCACGGCGCGAACAGGCCCTTGTTGTCGATGGCCATCTTGCCGTCCTTGACCAGCGTGCCGACGATCGCGGCGTTCACCGTCTTGGTCATCGACCAGCCCAGCAGCGGCGTCCTGGCCGAAAAGCCGTCGCCATAGCGCTCGGCGACGACGCGGCCGTTCTTGACCACGACCACGGCGCGCATGCCCGAACCGGTCAGCGCCGCATCGTCGAGCAGCTTTGCAATCACCGGATCCTGCGATGCCTCGACCCGCTCGCCTTCGGGCCACAGCGTATCCGGGCCCGTTGCCGAGGGTTCGACATGGACCGTCGTGCGCCGCGCCTTGCCGACATCGCCGTCGGGGATCGAGGCGCAGCCCAGCCCATCGCGGAAAACCGCCTCGCTCTTGCCGAGGAAGCCCAGCAGGCCCGCCGAAACGGTGCCCCTGTTCTTGTCGACCGAGATCCGCATCAGCCGCAGCAGCGGGTGGCCGGGCGCCTGCACGTCGACGGCAAGCACTTCATTGGCATCGCGTCCGGCGATGAAGACGTTGGAGCAGACGATCTTGGCTGAATAGCCGGAACCGACGCGGATCAGTTCGGGCGGCGCGACGTAGAGCCAGGCAAATAGCCCGGCGACCGCCAGCACGATCAGGACAAGCAGCCATCTGACGATCTTGACCACCACTCGCATCCGCTTCCTCCCGGGCTTTCGCCCGACCCTTATGTCATCGAATTGCCGCCATTGCTGCCGCAAAATCGGGGCTCTTGTCGAGCGCCGTCAACGGATTATCAACCGTGATCGGCGATCACAGGATGCATGTCTCCCAAAAGCGCGCCGCGGTTTTGGGACATGCACAGAAGGGATAAGCTGGGCGATGCTGTGGGGCGATCGCCTGGAGGGGGCTCGACCAATCGTCGGCCATCGGTTCACAGACCCATCAGCGACCGGCTGTTTCCGGCTTGGAAGTTGTGATGCGCCGTCTTGCGGCCCTTTTCATGCTGACGCTGCTTGGCGCCTGCTCGACCGTGGACGATCTGTCGCCGCTGTCGCCATCCGGGTCCAGCAGCCCGACAGTCGCCGTGCGTGCCCCCCGCTTCGAAGATTCCAAGCCGCATGAATGGGACAGCGGCGCGCCGTGGAACTATGCCGTTCACGGCACCGACGTTTCCAAGTACCAGACCTCGGTCGACTGGCCGACAGCCAAGGCGAGCGGCATTTCCTTCGCCTTCATCAAGGCGACCGAAGGCGGAGACCGCTTCGACGAGTATTTCAACGAGCACTGGACGCACACGAAAGCCGCCGGCGTTCCGCGCGCGGCCTATCATTTCTTTTATTTCTGCACCCCTGCCGCCCAGCAGGCGCGCTGGTTCATCCAGAACGTTCCCGTCGACCGCTCCGCCATGCCGCCGGTCCTTGACATGGAATGGAACCCAAAATCGCCAACCTGCCGATTGCGTCCCGACGCCGCCACGGTTCGGGCGGAGATGACCACCTTCCTCCAGATCGTCGAGCGCCATTACGGCAAGAAACCGATCATCTATACCTCCGTCGACTTCTTCGACGACAACCAGTTGTCGACTTTCCGAGGCTACCCCTACTGGCTGCGCTCGGTCGCCGGCCACCCACGCGAAAAATACGGCAGCCACCCCTTTACCTTCTGGCAGTACACTGGAACCGGCATCGTCCCCGGCATGACCGGCAAATCAGACATCAACGTCTTCAACGGCTCGGAAGCCGCCTGGAACAAATGGTTGCGGCAGAACACCCGGTGATATCATGTTCGATGGCGGCGCAGCCTTTGGACCAATCACGCCGGCAGAGTTCCCGTTGAACCGGGTTCAACCGCGCAAAGCGCCAGGGGAATAAGTGGTTGCGGCAGAACACCCGTTGACATAGGGCCTGCCGCCTGCTTTTCGACACAGCCAGCGGTGCAACCGCCGGTAACCCAGGGGCGTTGGGTTTTCAGCCGAGCAAGACAATGCCCTCTTCGTTTCGAAAGGAAGCCGATGCGACTGCGTTCCCAAGCCCTCGCGGCGCTATTGCTGTGCGCCACGGCCTTGCCGGCGATGGCGCAGGAATGCGGCGGCGACTTCGAAACCTGGAAACAGGGCGTGGCGGCTGAAGCCAAGGCCGCCGGTGTCGGCGCCGCCGGGCTCGATGCGCTGGAAGATGCCACCTTTGACGAGCGGGCGCTGGCGCGCGACCGCGCCCAGGGCGTCTTCACCCAGACCTTCATCGAGTTCTCCAACCGCATGATTTCGGCCTACCGGCTGAAGCAAGGCGCGGCGAACATGAAGAAATACGCCGATGTCTTCGCCCGCGCCGACCAGCAGTTTGGCGTGCAGGCGCCCGTCATCACCGCCTTCTGGGCGCTAGAGACGGATTTCGGCGCCGTGCAGGGCGATTTCCATACACTGAGCGCCCTGGTGACGCTTTCGCATGATTGCCGGCGCCCGCAGCTGTTCCGCCAGCAGCTTGTGCCGCTTCTGGAGCTGATCGATCGCGGCG
The DNA here is from genome assembly GCF_002879535.1 of Mesorhizobium intechi. Classification (GTDB taxonomy): domain Bacteria; phylum Pseudomonadota; class Alphaproteobacteria; order Rhizobiales; family Rhizobiaceae; genus Mesorhizobium; species Mesorhizobium intechi. Next base: position 4,897 of record NZ_PNOT02000232.1, on the reverse strand, counting down.
TGCTGCCAGCCGACGTCAAGGGCGCCTGGGCCGGCGAGATCGGACAGACGCAGATCCTGCCTTCGGACTATCTGGCCCGGGGCGTGGACGGCGACGGCGATGGTAAGATCGACCTGCGCAACAGCGTGCCCGACGTGATCATGACCACCGCAAACAAGGTGCTGTCGCGTGGCTGGAAACGTGACGAACCCTGGATCCAGGAAGTGCGCGTGCCCGACGAGATGCCCTGGGATCAGACCGGTCGCACCAACAAATTGCCCCTCACGCAATGGGCGCAGTGGGGCGTCACCAATCCCGACGGCTCGCCGCTTGTCGACAAAGGCCTGAAGGCCGGCCTGGCGCTGCCCATGGGCCGCAAGGGCCCGGCCTTCCTTACCTACGACAATTTCGACGTCTATCTCGAATGGAACCAGTCCTTCACCTACGCGCTGACCGCAGCCAACCTCGCCGCGCGCCTCGCCGGCGCACCGCCGCTTGATCCGCGCAACCCGGAACAAGGCCTCAACAACGAGCAGATGAAGGCGCTGCAGACCAAGCTCGAGGGTCGCGGCTACGACGTCGGCACGGTCGACGGCATTTTGGGCACCAACACCCGCGAAGCCATCCGCAAGGAGCAGATGCGGCTTGGCTTGCCGGTGGATGGCTGGCCGACAACGGAGCTTTTGGCGAAGCTGTGAAAGAGTAAGTCAGGAGGGAGTAGGGAAGACTGAAGGACGGCTCACTCACCGATCACCACTCGCCACCCTCCTCGCCCGCATGAAATCGATGAAGACCCGCAAGGCCGGCGGTACGTGCCGCGAGCTTGGATGGTACAGATAGAAGCCCGGGAAACTGGGCGACCAGGCTTCAAGAAAACGGACGAGCCTGCCGTTTTCGATCCAGGGCCGCACCTGGTATTCGAACATATAGGCCACGCCTGCTCCATCCAGCGCCGCATGGAGCATCAGTTCGGTGTCGTTGACGGTCAGGCTGCCCTCGACAGCGATTTCCAGGGCCCGTTTGCCGCGCGCGAACTCCCATCGATAGAGGTTGCCGCCGCCGGGCCACTGGAATTTTATGCATTGGTGCTGGTGCAGCTCTTGCGGATGGCGAGGTGCGGCCCGGTTCTCCAGATAGGCGGGGGCGGCAACCGCGGCCATCTGCAAATCCTCGCTCAGTTTCACTGCCACCACGTCCTTCTCCAGCCGCTCGCCAAGCCGGATACCGGCATCGAATCGGCCCCCGACAATGTCGGTCAGCGTATCGTCGACGATAACGGTCAGCGCGACGTCGGGATAGGCGCGCTGGAAGTCGCCCAGGATCGGGACGATGAACCGCATCGCGGCGACGCGCGGCACGTTGATGCGCAGCGAACCCGCCGGCCGGTTACGCGCGGCATGAACGTCCGCGACGGCGCCCTCCAGCGCGTCGAACGCAACAGCAAGGCGCGCAAACAGCGTGTCGCCGGCTGCAGTGGGTGAAACACTGCGCGTCGTGCGATTGAGCAGCCTGACGCCGATGCGGGCCTCCAATTGCCGGATCGACTGGCTGAGCGCCGGCGGAGACACGCGCAGCCGGGCGGCGGCGCGGACGAAACTGCGCTCTTCCACGATTGCCGCGAATGCCTTGAGCTCGGTGAATTCGGACCCACGCATTATGTCTCCCAACATTAATAAGCCAGTCAGATAATAGGTCATTATCTGATCAGTTGCATGTCGCTATTTCTCCACCATCGACCCCGTCACAGGAAACCGGCGCGGGTCCGAATGGTTGAAGGAAATTTGTCATGTCCCAGTCTCTGCACGGCAAAACCGCACTCGTCACCGGCAGTTCGCGCGGCATCGGGCGAGCCATCGCCGAAGGGCTCGCGGCCAAGGGCGCTGCCGTCGTCGTAAACTATGTCGGCAACCGGAAAGCCGCTGATGAGGTCGTGGCCGCGATCGCCAGCAAGGGAGGAAAAGCTGTCGCCATCCAGGCCGACATGTCCAGCGTCTCGGATATCCGCCGCCTGTTCGACGAGGCCGAGAGTGAGTTGGGCGGGATCGACATCGTCGTTGCCAATGTCGGTGTCGCCGTCATCAAACCGCTGACCGAGGCAACCGAAGCCGATTTCGACCATGTCTTCGGCATCAATGCCAAGGGCACCTTCTTCACGCTTCAGGAGGCGGCGCGCCGTGTGCGCGACGGCGGCCGCATCATCACCATCTCCACCGGCGGCACAAAGATGTTTTTCACGCAGACGGCGCTCTATCTCGGCAGCAAGGGCGCCGTCGAACAATTCGTCCGCGTGCTCTCGCGTGAGCTCGGGCCGCGCGGCATCACGGTGAATGCACTGTCGCCGGGCTTCACCGATACGGACCTGCTTCCCGAGCGCGATCGCGCCGTGGCAGCCGGCATGTCGCCGTTCGGCAGGATCGGTGCGCCGCGCGACGTTGCCGATGTCGCGGTCTTCCTGGCCGGAGACGAGGCCCGTTGGCTGACCGGCGAAAACATCCAGGCCGGCGGTGGCGTGGCCTAATCCGCCATGGTCTCCAGGCTGGCGAACCCTTGCGGCGCGTCGCCCTCGTCGAACGGTGTCGTCACCTCGACGAAAGTGTCGGGATAAAAGCCGTTGAAGCGGGTCCTGAGCGACAGCGAATAGGCGCCGATATGGCCGATTTCGATCCAGTCGCCGGTATCGACGGTTTCCGGCAGCCAGAACGGCCTGGACAGGATGTCGACGGAATCACAGGTCGCGCCGCAGACCTTGAACGGGACGATGTTCTTTTCAGCGCCATTGCGGGTCCTGATCGCCGGATCGGGGATGAAGCGCGCCGGCAGCGTGATCTTGCCGGTCCATGAATCCGACAGCGACGCCCAGATGCCGTCATTGATGTAGAGCCGCTTGCCCTTGCGCAACAGCACGCGCACGATCAGCGACAGGCAGCGCGCCACGATCACCCTGCCCGGCTCGGCCACCAGCGGCATCTGGTCGAATTGGTATTCCTTGAGGTCGCCGGAGAGCCGCGACATGATCTGGCCGAGCGACGGCATCTCGACCTGCTTGCGGTTGGGATCATCTCCATATTCGGCCGGAAAGCCGCCGCCGACATCGAGGCCGGCGATGTCGAAGGTCAGCCGGTTGCGCACCCAGTCGGCCGAGGCCAGCGCCCGCTCATAGGTGTCTGGATCCTCGATCTGGCTGCCGACATGGAAACACAGGCCAACCTTGTAGCCCGTCCGGTTCAGCCGCTCGGCGAGTTCGACCGCATAGGCCGGCCCAGCCCCGAACTTCTTCGACAATTCGTAGGCGGCCGACCCTTTCGTCTGGACGCGCACGAACACGCTGATCGAGCCAGGGTCGATGTCGAGCGCCCGGACCACCCGCGTCAGCTTGGTGATCTCGTCCTCATGGTCGAGCGAGATGACGCGGATGCCGTATTTCTCCAGCGCCAGCTTGATGTCCGACTGCGCTTTGACGGGGTGCATGTAGAGCATCTCGGCATCGGCAGAGACCGCACGCACCGCAGCGAATTCGCCAGGCGAAGCGACGTCGAAGGCAGTGACGCCGGCCTCGACCAAGGTCTTCAGCACGATCTGCTCGCCATTGGTCTTGACCGCATATGCGGTTTTGCCGGGGAACATGCCCATGAACTGCCTGGCATCGGCCTTCAGCACCTGCGGGCGGAAGCAATAGACCGGATCGTCGGGACGAAGCGCCAGTGCCGCCTCGCGGGCATTCTCRAATCGCTGCATTGACGAATCCTCGATCTCGGCTGCGCACAATTAATCCAAGCTAGCGGCCAATGAAAACAATTCTGTGTCTCGTGCAACTGACGCCGCGACGGTAGTCTTCGGCAAGGTCGCTTGCCGGAGATCACGTTTCGGGTGGCGCTCGTCGCCGGACGCGATAGCTTGTGCCTGGCCGGCTGACATTCGAGCCGGCATGTCGGGGGAGGACGATCCACATGGCAATTGCCGCTGCATCCGCGCCACGCGGACCGATGACGCTCGCCGACTGGGGGCAGTTGCTGCTGCTTGGCGCCATCTGGGGCGGTTCGTTCTTCTTCGCCCGCATCGCGGTGGCGGAGCTGCACCCGCTGGTGCTGGTGCTGTTTCGCGTCGCCATCGCGGCAATCGCGCTGCAGATCTATCTCGGGCTGCGCGGCCCATCCTTCCGCCGTGCCTTTCCGCATGCCGGCCTGTTCTTCCTGCTGGCCTTCACCAACAATGTCATCCCCTTCTCGCTGATCTTCGCCGGCCAGACCGAGCTTGGCGCCGGCGTCGCCTCGGTGCTGAACGCCACGACGCCGTTCTGGACGCTGATCCTCGCCAACGCGCTGACATCGGACGAAAAGCTCTCCTGGAACAAGCTCGCCGGCATTGGGCTCGGCGTCGCCGGCACCGCCGTCATGATCGGTCCTGGCCTGCTCGCGGGGCTTGGCGGCCCTGTCTGGGCGAAATTCGCGCTGATCGGCGCGTCTTTGTCCTATGGCGTCGCGCTGATGGTCGCCCGCCGCTTCAAGGGCGTGCCCTCGCCGGTCATCGCCACCGGGCAGTTGACCGCTTCGACCATCATCATGATACCGGTCGTGCTGCTCACGCACGGCCCGGCCGGTCTGTTCTCGGCCTCGCCGCCAGTCTGGGCGGCGGTGCTGGCACTGGCGCTGCTGTCCACCGCCTTCGCCTACATCCTCTATTTCAACCTCGTCGCCTCGGCCGGCGCCACCAACGCCTCGCTGGTCACGTTGATCGTGCCGGCCAGCGCCATGCTGCTCGGCTTTCTTTTCCTGCACGAGCGGCTGGAACTGTTCGAGATCGGTGGCGTGGTGCTGATCGGCCTTGGTCTTCTCACAATCGACGGACGTGTCCTTGGCAGGCGCTAGGCGCGAAAATCGAAGCCGGCTTTCGCGGCGGTAGCGCTGCCATGACACAACAT
>NZ_PNOT02000257.1 GCF_002879535.1 Mesorhizobium intechi | reverse complement strand
ACATATCCCAGTGAACCGATTATCCGTTCCGGGAAGCTGGGCCATCGGAAATTCGGGACTTCAGCGGACTTCTCGACCCCCGATCATCGCGCCGCTTGATTGGCCAGGCACGCGCCAAGGATACAGGGTGTCCTTACCCTACCGCTGTGCTTTGCAAGGGGTTCTAACAGACACCAAGATTTTTTCGCTATCCCCCTTGAAGAGGATTTTCACGTCTCCCAGATCATTTTCGTCGAGGCTCCAGGGCTCGACATCCAACATCGTAGACGTTGAAACCCATGTTGCTTTTCGGAGGATATGGACATGAGAAACTTTGACTACGCACCTCTCTATCGCACGACAGTCGGCTTTGATCGCCTTTTCAACATGCTCGACAGCGGCCCGCGCCCGGACTGGCCGCCGTACAACATCGAGAAGATCGGCGAGCACGACTATCGCATCACGATGGCGCTGGCCGGGTTCAGCGAACAGGAAATCGAACTGACGCAGCACGGCCCCGAACTCATCGTGACTGGCCACAAGAACGCCGAGGATGAAGGGCGCCAGATCCTGCATCGCGGGCTCGCCATGGGCGATTTCAAGCAGGTGTTCCGGATCGCCGACCACGTCAAGGTCAAGGCGGCGGCGCTGCGCGATGGGCTTCTGTCCATCGAGCTGGTCCAGGAAATCCCGGAAGAATTGAAGCCGCGCCGCATCCCGGTCGGCGGCGGGTCGCTCTCGGCCGAAGACTCGAATGACACCGCTCGAATTGCTCAGGATGGCCGCGCGGGGCGCAAGGCCGCCTGACCCCGAATTGGCACAAACTGCGGTTCGCCTCCCGGCATGGTCCGGGAGGCTGTAATTGCGGAGACAGGAGATGACCAAAGAGCTCGACACATCAACCAAGCTGAACACCGACTTTTCGAGCCGCCTCGGCGCCGGCAGGCGCTTGCTGGTCCCTGACGACGTGCTCAGGGACTCGGCTCTCTCGATCGCCGAGAAACGAGCCATGCTGTCGTTCTGGGCTTCCGATGCAAACGTCGTTCCCGACGCACCGTCGCTGCGTCAGCTGGAAGGTGGCATCGCGGTCAGCATCGACGACATCCTCGATGCGCTGAAATCCCTCGATACGCCATCCGCGAGTGGCACAAGGTGGCCCCGAGCGTTTGAGCGCCGACGCAGCGTTGCCCGCCGCTGGTTCCGCCGCTCAGGCCCGAACGATGACGATGATCCGCCGCCCAGTCCGGCATGTGTGATGTATCCTCGCCGCAGCGGCGGCGGCGCTGTCGCGCTTCCAGAACCGGCCTACGCGTGAGGGCGGCGTCCTCGGCGTCGGCGCCAAGCCGGTCGTGGCAAGACAGTTCGGCTTCATGCGCGACGAGGATGGCGACGCCCACGCCGCGACCAGCTGGACCAAGGTTCAGCCGAAACAAATGCCCGAACACGCGATTGAAAGTTCGAGGGGTCCGACCGGGCCCTTCGTCTTTCGAAGAGGAGAGACCCAATGACACCGCAAACTCAAGGATGGGAAGTTCCGGCTTTATTCACGCAAGAAGGACGAGAAGACCGGGAAACGGCGGAACCTGGGGACGCTCGAGACGCGCAAGGCAGAAGCATGAGAAGGAGGTGCAGTACTTCAAGCGGCATTAGGGTCCGGTGCTTGCCTCTGCGGCGCCCGGCGTGCAGCTCATCCCTTGGCCGGCTCTTCGTAGATGCCGATGATCAGGAGCCACGCGCCTGAAATCAGGAAGGCGAACAGAACGATCGTTCCAAGGGCCGCAATGTAAAGGCCCACGCCGCGCCCGAGGATAAGGAAAATCGCGCCTGCAACCTCGGCCAGGTAACACATCGTGCCGCCCGCCAGCCGCGGCCCGGTCAATCCGATGGAACTCATCCCCGCCTTAATGGCCACGACATATCCTCTGACGAAGATGAATGTTGCTATGGCCCAGAGCAACAGCCATTCGAGGCCGAGTGCCGGAAGATACTGACCTCCCAGAAGCGCAAGGCTGCATGCCATGAAAATCGCGCTGAAGCCCGACAGCATGTTGATCGCCCGGTTCTTGTGCGTCGTGTTGCGGACAATGCGTTCGGGATTGATCGAGATCGCGACGAAGATCAACCCGGCAAGCCCCGCCGCGCCGCCGCCCACCATGACGAAGAAATCAGTCCATTGATCCAACATGGCTTGCCCCTCATGCCGGAGCTTCAGCCGGCTCGACGGAGGCTAGCATGGCTGGGTTCTCGAACTCCACGGGGGGAGGCAACCGATCGTGATCGAGGCCAAATCCTGATCAGGCAGAGCGAGATGATCCGCAAACCCAAGGACGGCAGATACCGTCTTTGTTCACGCAAAAAAGGACGAGAAGACCGGGAAGCACGAGCGGGAGGTGCAGTATTTCAAGTGGCATTGAGCGGGGCTGTCCGGTGCGTACCCCTGGCGACCGAGATAGCGATACGCCGCAAGCTTGCGTGACGGGTTGACTCTTAATCCCGATAATCACACGGCAGCTCACCTCGGCCGTTCGGGGCTACGTGGCCTTTGCCCGAAAGCAGACCGTTGTCACACTTTAGCAGGCCGAGCCAGAATATGGCCATTGCAATGCGGATAACGACAGACCATCAGCATGACTGACGCGCTGGATCGTGGCTCAACGCGTCGCATGGCGGATCCGAAGTCGCCTCGGTCCCTCAAATGCTTCAAACGGGTAGTCATGCCCTGCGATGCGAGAAGATCGCTCAGATCTATCTAGAAATCTGCCTCGCGACCGTGGGCTTTCTGGAGGGCCAGCGCGGTAGTCCGCGTGCCAGGAGATGCGCCTCCCCGGAGGGCCGATGCGCAGCAAGCTTCGTTTCCGGCCGGGGCCTGGTGGGTCAAATCCGTGCTCGAATCGAATGGATCTGGACTAACGCCAATTAAAAAACGACTATCGATTGTAGATGATCCGAGAAGGCGGTCGTATCGTTTTGTTGTCGCAAACCAAGGAGATGACTTATGAAGACCGTTCTGATCACCGGTACGTCCTCGGGCTACGGCCTCGAGATGGCAAAGCTTTTCCATGCCGAAGGCTGGAAGGTTATCGCCGGCATGCGCACCCCTCGCGAGGATGTGCTGCCAGAATCCGACCGCATCCAGATCGTGCCGCTCGATGTAACCAGTCCAGACAGTATCAAGGCCGCGCTCGAAGCCGCCGGTCTAATCGATGTTCTGGTCAACAATGCCGGCATCGGCATGTTCGGTGCGTTCGAAGCGACGTCGATTGACACGGCGCGGCAGATATTCGAGACCAACACCTTCGGCGTGATGGCCATGACGCAAGCCGTCATCCCGCAGTTTCGTGCCCGCGGGTCCGGCACAATCATCAACATCACGTCGAGCGCCGTCCTGGTTCCGATGCCGCTCGTTGCCATCTACACCGCTAGTAAGACTGCGGTGGACGGGTTCACCGCATCGCTTGCCAACGAACTCAATCATTTTGGCATCCGCGTCAAAATGGTTCAGCCTGGTTATGGGCCGACGACTGCCTTCTCCCGGGACGCCGCCTCTTATGTCGAGCGCTTCATTCCGGAAGCCTATCAGGCCTATGCCAACGACATTTTCGGGATGATGACGCGGCCGAAGGCTCATACCCTCCCCGAGGATGTCGCCAAGGTGGTCTGGCAGGCAGCCCACGACAATTCGGCGGTGATGAGTTTCCCGGCTGGGCCGGATGCCGTGGAAATGAGCAAAGTACGTCGCGCTGCCTAGCTGTCGAGGTTAAGGTGAAGGCCTGGAAATGATTGATCCGCTCTCGCAAGTTGTAAGCTTGCTGCGGCCCCAGGCCGTATTCACCAAAGGTATCAGCGGGGCCGGCCGCTGGGGTGTACGCTACAGTGATTTCAGCCATCCGAGTTTTGCCGTCGTGGTGGAAGGGGAATGCCGCCTGGCCGTCGACGGCCAGGAGCCCTTGAAACTTGAGGCAGGCGACTTCGTGCTCCTGCCCAGGACCCCTAGCTTCACCATATCGGGCTTCGAGCCGGTCATACCCGATGTGCTCGATCCGCATGCCGCGGCGCAGTCGACAGCGGAGGTGCGGCACGGAACAAAGGACGGCCCGCCCAGCGTGCGCCTGCTCGGCGGTTATTTCATCTTCGATGGCGGGGAGTCCAGCCTGCTCGTTTCGCTGCTGCCCGGGCAGATTCATGTCCGCGGTGTCGAGCGGCTGTCGGTCTTGGTCAAGCTCCTGATCGACGAAGCGGCGCAGCAGCATGACGGGCGCAGCCTCGTCTTGACCAGGCTGGTCGAGATCCTGCTGGTTGAATCCCTGCGCCTGACGCAGACGCGCGATGCCCCCGCTGGGCTTCTACGGGGTCTGGGCGATGCGCGGCTGTCTGACGCGATCCGCCAGATGCATGCCGATCCAGCACGTCACTGGACGATGGCCGAACTTGCCAGGAAGGCGGCACTTTCACGCTCGGCCTTCTTCGACCGCTTCGCCCGCAGCGTCGGCGTGCCGCCGATGGAGTATCTCCTGGCCTGGCGCATGGCGCTCGCCAAGGACCTGTTGCGGCACCAGGAAGTAGACATCGCCGAGGTCGCTGAGCGCGTCGGCTACGGCTCGGCCAGCACCTTCAGCACCGCCTTCAGCCGCCATGTCGGCCAGTCGCCCGGCCGCTATGCCAAGACCGGCGCTGAAGCGAAAGTTCGTTTCGTGCCTTCCGACAGCGTCAGAATCGCCGCGACTTAACTGATTGCGGGCCCTTTTCGCGCCCTGCTCAGTCCTCGTCCTGCCACCTGCGCAGATCCGTCTGGTCACGGTAGGCCATGCGATCCGGCGTGGTGATGAACTCCATCGTCGTGCCCCACGGCATGCGGCAGTAGCAGACCTTGTTTCCAAGGCCTTTCTCGGTTGCATAGGGAATAGCGCGCGGCGCTGTGAGAGGGGTGCCTCCAGCCTTTTCGAAGCGCTCTACCGATGCGTCGATGTCGTCGGTGTAGACACCGAAGTGCGTAATGCCGAAGTCGCTCGCTCGAACCGGCTGTGCTTGTTCGGGGCCGTGCATTTCGAAGAGCTCGATATCGGGTCCGGTTCCGATTTTGACCATCGCCTGCGCACGCACGACCGTGCCGGGCAAAGCTCCAGTGGCCCGCTCGAATTCGGGTCCCTGCCGCGGCGGATCCTGCGGTCTGAAGGACTGGTAGATCACCTGACCGCCGAACGCTTCCACCAGGAACGATTTTGCTGCTTCGATGTCTGGCACCGTGATGCCGATATGATTGACGCCGCGAATGACAGGTGCGGTCATGACAGTTTTCCTTTCCTATTTAATCGATCCGCCCGGCCCCACGAGGGCGCGGGCGCCGAGTTTCAATTGATCTTGAGGAAATCGATAAGAGCGGCGGCGACTTCATCCGGCCGCTCGTCCGCGACATAGTGGCTGCACCGCGCGATCGAGCCGCCCGTCACATTGGTGGCGAACTCCTTGAGCATCGGCACCATCTGCTTGCCGAAGCGCTGGTCCCCACCCAAGCCAAGCACCGGAATGTCGAGCGGCTGCTTCTTGTACTCGAGTGCGACCGCATGGTCGGCAGCGAGGGTGCGATACCATTCCATGCCGCCTCGCGTGCGACCAGGAAGAGCCATCGCTTTCGCGTAGATCTCGATGTCAGCCGAATTGAAAGTGCTGTGATCGTAGAACCGCTCAGCCATGAAGGCCGAAACATAGTCATATTCACGGCCATGGATCAGGCGCTCGGGCAGATCCCGGTTCGTATGGAAGCTGAAGTGCCAGAGCCTGGCGGTTGTCGCCTCCCATCCGGTCCAGCCGGGAAGCGGAACATCAAGGACGGCCAAGTGGGTAACAGCCTCCCGATAGATGGCGGCCTGCGGCAACGCCACCATTGCGCCAATGTCATGGCCGCACACGGCGTAGCGTTCATGCCCAAGGGCAACCATGACCTCATGCGCGTCGCGCGCCATCGTGGCCTTGTCATAGCCGTCAAGCGGGCAGTCCGAAAAGCCCGCGCCGCGCAGATCCATGGCCACCACGCTGAAATGCTCGGCGAGCAGCGGCATCACATGATGCCATTCCCACCATGTTTCCGGAAAACCGTGAAGCAGAAGGATCGGCGGGCCTGATCCCCCCGTCACGGCGTTGATCCTGATGCCATTCACCGGCACCAGCTGCTGGGTAAACCCCTTCAAGGTTGCGATCATGATCGCTTTCCAATCGATGTTGATGTCCAAAGAGAGCTCGCGGCCAGCGCTTAAGGCTGGTCGAAATCGGTGGCGATCGTAATGTCGCGCCAGGCGTCGATATCGCTGCGAAAGGAAGCCAGCTTTCGCTCGGCGATCGAATGCGCGATCGGGCCGAGCGGCATATGAAGCGGGGCGTCATCGGCATCGACTGCCTGCAGGATGACCGCGATCGCCTTGTCGGGATCGCCCATCTGATTGCCGTTGTTGGTTTCGCGATAGTGCCTGCGCGAACTCGCGGCGTATTCCGGCATCTCGTTGGCGGCCATCGTGATCGAACGGCCAAGGAAATCGGTACGAAACGGCCCAGGCTCGACGATCAGCACGCGGATGCCGAACGGCTTCAGCTCGCCGGCGAGCGCTTCGGATATCCCTTCCAAGGCGAATTTGGCGGCGTGGTAGTAGCCTCCGCCGCCACGGCCCTCGATGCCCGCGCCGGACGACATATTGACGATCGTCCCGCCCAAACGTCGTAGGACAGGCAAGGCGGCTCTGGTGATTTCGATCAGACCGAAGACGTTTACCTCGAACATCGGCCGATATTCCTCGGGCGTGCCTTCCTCGATCGCGCCGAACAGCGCGTAGCCGGCATTGTTCACGAGCACGTCAAACCCGCCAAAGATCTCGACCGCCTTTGCGACCGCTGCCTTGGCTGCCGCCGCATCTGTCACGTCGAGTGGCAAGGTGATCATGCGGCCGCCGAAAGGCTCGGCCATTTCCTCGATTGTCTTGACATTGCGGGCCGTCGCGATGACCTGATCGCCGCGCTGTGCTGCGGCGAGCGCCAGCCGCTGGCCGAAGCCGCTTGAGCAGCCTGTGATGAGCCAAGTTGTCATTACTTTCTCTCCGAGTTGCTTTCAGACGACGCCAAGCTGTTGCCGCTACGAGCTGTCATATCGGCCATGACGTCGCGGTGCCGAAGCACAGGGGCGGCTTCGGCGCATGGGTCACGAAACTTCCGCAGCCCTGAGCCTGAACATCAGGGCGTCGGCTTCATTTACTCGCTGCTTCGGCGATGACGTCGGCGACTTCGCGCGGATGCGAGATATAAACCGCATGGCTGGCACCGGGCACCTCGGTGACCTTCGCACTTGCCCGCTTGTACATAGACCGCTCCGCCTCGGCGCCGACAGCCATGTCCAGCCCGGCCACGATGCCGTAGCTCGGCTTGGTCTTCCAGGCCGCGTGCTGCGTCTTGGTTCCGAGGATCTTCGCCGAAACCGGCACCTGCGAGTTAGTCATGAAATCCGTCTCGGACCTGGACAGGTCAGCGGCGAATCCCGCCCGGAACTTCGCAGGGTCGAACAGCAGGAAGCCGTCAGAAGTCGGCTTGAACGCGTCCGCGGTCGGACTCGGCCACTTCTCAAACACATCGCCCACGCCCTCGCCAGCATCCGGGACGATGGCCGCGACATAGACAAGTGCCGAAACCTTCGGGTCGACGCCGGCTTCGGTGATGATCTGACCACCATAGCTGTGGCCGACGAGGACGACCGGCCCATCTTGCTGCTCGATAGCGCGGTGAACCGCCTGAACGTCCTCCGCCAGCGACGTGTTCGGTTCCTGAACGACCGTGACTTTCAAGCCGTTGGCGACCAGGCGCTCATAAACGCCCCTCCAGCCGCTGCCATCGACCAACGCGCCATGGACCAAAATCACATTCTGGGCCGGCTGCGCGAAAGCGGAGGGCGCGCCGAACACCACTGCAAGAGCCGCAGCACCGAGATAGAGAGACTTGAGAGACATTTGCCGATCCTTCCGAATGATATGAGGTGACGAGAGACGGTCAGATGGACCGATGGGGCGAATCTAGGTGCTTAGATTTGTACTTTAACTGACATAAATGTATTCTCGGCGTTCAGTTTTGTTGGGGGGGGGTCTCATGGAATGGAGTGACGTCAGGATCTTTCTTGCTGTTGCGCGATCCGGCACGCTCGGCGGCGCCGCGCGGTCTCTTCAGACGAGCCATCCGACTGTCGGCCGGCGCCTCCGCGCCCTTGAGCAGGCGATCGGTCACACGCTCTTCCAGCGCACAGCGGACGGTCTTGTTCTGACCGACGAGGGCCACGGGATCATCGCATTGGCGGAGCAGATGGAAGAAGGTGCGCTGGCAATGGAACGTCGGCTTGCGGGGCAGGAGCAAAATCTCAAAGGCATGCTGCGCATCTCGTCAGCCGACTGGTTTGGGGCCTATGTCCTCCCTCCTATCCTGGCGGATTTCTCGAAAGCCTACCCCAATGTCGACGTCGAGATCCTGACCGGCACGCGCCGGGTCAGCCTTGCCCAGCGGGAGGCCGACGTCGCTTTTCGTATCGTTCCGTTCGACACTGCCGATGTCGTTCAGCGGCGGCTCTTCAGGCTGGAATACGGCGTCTACATCGCTGAGGAGGCGGCTGATCCCAAATATGGCGATGGGGCCGGTTTCCGGCTGATCACCCATGACACATCCACGGGTCATTTCCCCGACATAGCGTGGCTCACCGAGAGTTTCCCCAATGCGAGACCGGTCCTGCGATCGAACAACCGCAACGTCCAGGGGCGCATGTGCAGGCAAGGCGTCGGCATCGCCGTCCTGCCCCGCATAGTCGGCAATCAGATTCCGGGTATCCGCAGACTGGAACTGCCGACGCCGCCGCCGGCGCGAGACATCTGGATGGGATATCACCGGGACCTACGGCGTCTCCAGCGTCTTCGCGCGTTCATCTCGACGGTATCGGACCATCTCGTGAACGCGACCGCATGATGTGCGGGCCCCCGACCGACGGTTGGCGCATGACAGCGATTGCGACGTCAGGCCACCTCGCGGCAAAGCTCATCGATCACCTGCCAGTGTAAACCCTGCTTCTTCAGCCCCAGGCTCGCTCATCCTTGGTTTGCCCGCCGCAATGTCCGCTCGGACGTCCATGGCCCAGTCGGTCGGCTTCCGGCCCCGATCAAGACAATCAGCGTGTCGCGGGCAGCGACCGCAACTGGCGTTTGGCCGACCGTCCAATTTCTCGAGGACTGCCAAGCTGCCCACCCCCTGCGTTAACCATTCGTTAACCATTCCCTCGCTAGCGTTTACCTCTCAGTAAGGATTCGCCAGCCGTGACCTTTGCCGCTCCCCTCGAGGCCAAATCCATTCGCTTTCGTGCCCGTTCTTTCGTCGCTTTCACGTTGACCCCGGAAGCGCCCATGGTGGAGTGGCTGCAGGGGCTGGATCACTGGATCGGCAACTCGCCGGGCTATTTTGCCGGGCGGCCGGTGCTGCTCGATCTGAACACGCTGAAGCCCGCGCCAAGCGAGATCGCGGCGCTTGTGGCGGAGCTGGGGACGCGCGGCATCCGCATCTATGCCATCGAGCTGGAAGGGGCTGTGCTCGGTCCCGACCTGCCGCCCCTGCTGGTCGGCGCCAAGGAGGCGACGACGGATGGGCTGCTTCCAGGCCGCAAGGGTGGGCAAGAGGGTTCCGGCACATCGGAAGGCAAGGCCGAGGGCAGGGCGCCGGAGCGCGGCCCGGACGCGCGCCCCGATTCTCGCATCGCTGCCGAGGGCAAGGCTGGCGCAAGCAAGACCGAGGAAACCGGGCCGCAGGTTTCGCACTACGATTCGGGCACGCTGATGATCAAGACGCCGATCCGTTCCGGTCAGGCGATCATGCACGCGCATGGCGATGTCATCGTGCTGGGCTCGGTCGCGTCCGGTTCGGAGATCGTCGCCGCCGGCTCGATCCATGTCTACGGAACGCTGCGCGGGCGCGCTTCGGCAGGCGCGCTCGGCAACACCGCCGCGCGCATCTTTTGCCGCCGCAACGAGGCCGAGCTGCTGTCGGTCGACGGCTGGTACATCACCGCCGAGGAGATGGAAGGGGTGTCGCGCGGCAAACCGGTGCAGGCCTTCCTCGACGGCGACGGCCTGCGCGTCGAGACGCTGAGCTGACTGGCCCGCAAGGCGGCTGAGCGAGAAGGCAAGCTGGCAGGGCGATTGACTAAAGGCCGGCAAGCCGGCCCGGAATAACAAACGAATAACAACGGAGGCTTTTTTCATGGGCAAGGTAGTGGTGGTCACATCGGGCAAGGGGGGCGTCGGCAAGACCACCTCGACGGCAGCGCTCGGTGCCGCCGTGGCCAAGACCGGCAAGAAGGTGGCGCTCGTCGATTTCGACGTCGGCCTGCGCAACCTCGACCTGATCATGGGCGCCGAACGCCGCGTGGTGTTCGATCTCGTCAACGTCATCCAGGGCACGGCAAAGCTGTCGCAGGCGCTGATCCGCGACAAGCGGGTCGACACGCTGTTCCTGCTGCCGGCCTCGCAGACGCGCGACAAGGACGCGCTGACCGAAGAAGGCGTCGGCGAAGTCATCGACAAGCTGCGCTCGGTGTTCGACTACGTCTTCTGCGACAGCCCGGCCGGCATCGAGCGCGGCGCGCAGCTCGCCATGCGCTTTGCCGACGAGGCGGTCATCGTCACCAATCCGGAAGTGTCGTCGGTGCGCGATTCCGACCGCATCATCGGCCTGCTCGATGCCCGCACCATGCGCGCCGAACAGGGCGAGCAGATCGCCAAGCACGTGCTGGTCACCCGTTACGACGCGGGGCGGGCCGCGCGGGGTGAAATGCTCAGCATCGACGATGTGCTGGAAATCCTGTCGGTGCCGCTGCTCGGCATCATTCCCGAGAGCCAGGACGTGTTGCGCGCCTCCAATCTCGGTGCGCCGGTGACGCTGTCGGAGCCGCTCAACACCGCGGCCAAGGCCTATATCGATGCCGCAAGGCGGCTGGAAGGCGAAGAATTGCCTGTCATCGTGCCCTTCGAACGCAAGGGCTTCCTCGATCGTCTTTTGGGAAGGAGGGCGGCATGAACCTGCTCGACATCTTCAAGCGGCGCTCCAGCGCGCCGGTGGCGCGCGAGCGGCTGCAAGTGCTGCTCGCCTATGAGCGCCGCAACCGCAGCCAGCCCGACCTCGTCTCCATCCTGCGCGAGGAGATCATGGCGGTGATCGCCAAGCATGTGCAGATCGACCAGGACTACCTGCAGGTCTCGATGGACCGCGGCGAGACCATGTCGACGCTGGAGATCGACATCCAGATCCCCAACAAGAGCGCCGTACCGATGGCAATGGCGGGCTAGCCCAGCCGCCATTTCCTCGCCCCTCTAAAGCGGGGGGCGAAGGGCGGACGAGACCGATGGCTCGCCCCGGCAAGGCGGCCGCGAAGCGGTCGGAGAGGGGCTGCGCCGCGCCCCGTTACGCCGCCGCGAACACAACCGTTCGCGCAAGGCGTCGGATGACCGGAACGAGGGTAGGCCGGCGCCGCATCTGGAGAGTAAGCGACGGGCACCGGCCCGGGCGGATCGACAGGTCCGCCGCGAAGGAACGGTAGCCAGTCCGGGCACCGCATGGCATTGGCGCGATCGCGCAGGGTGCCAGCGGCACGTCATGCGCCCTTGATTCGGACGGCCGCGGGCCGCGCCGGGACTCGTGGCTCCGGCTCTTGTCAGTCGAGCGCATCATGCCGGTAGAGCTCGTCCATCGAGAGCGATGCAAGGGTGCCGAAGGGGGCCTGCTTCTTCACCCGGCCGCCGCTCAGGATCACCACGTCGTCGCAGAACGAAATGGTGCTGTGATGGTGGCTGATGACGATGGTCGTGCGCCGTCCCGCCCTCGACTTCAGGGTCTCGACGATGGCCGCCTCCGACAGCCCGTCAACGGCATTGGTGGCTTCGTCCAGAATGAGCAGATCGGGGTCGCGCACCAGCGCCCTGGCAAGCGCGATCCGCTGCCTCTGTCCCGCCGACAGATTGACGCCCCTGTAGCCAACCAGCGTCTCGTAGCCCTGAGGCAGTCTTTCGATGAATTCATGCGCCTCGGCCAGTCTTGCGGCGCGCTCGGCGTCTGCGAGCGTTGCCGCGTCCTGCCCGTAGCTTATGTTTTCAAGGATGGTGCCGTCGACCAGTTCCAGCTCCTGGCTGGCCAGCGCGATCTGGCGCCGCCACTGGCTGGCGTCGATGCGGTCCAGCGGTGACCCATCGACGAGAATCCTGCCGCTGTCCGGTTCCACGAAGCGGCACAGAAGATTGACGATCGTCGTCTTGCCGGCACCGGAGCGGCCAATGAGCGCCGTCGAGCGGCCATTGTTGATCTCGAACGCCGCGGCATGCAGCACCACTTCACGCCGGTCCGTGCCGGAATAGGTGAACGTCACGTCGTCGAACTTGATGCCCTGGCGCAAGCCCTGGAACGCTCCGTCGCCTTGCGGCGGCTTGGGCTTGCCCGCCGGATCCAGCAGCCATGCCACCTCTTCCAGCGATCCGCTCAGGCCCTGCAGCTGGCTCCACGATCCCTGCAGGGCCCGCATATGCGGCTGCAGCCGGTAGAGCAGGATGACGAAGGCGATGATCAGCGGGAAACTCACCTGCGCCAGCCAGGCGCCGATCACCACCGCCAGGAACAGCATGGCGTGGAGAACCTCCGTCAGCGGCGGCAACGCGCCCTGGCGGGCCTGGAGGACGAAGGAGGCGCGGCGAACCGCATCGGAGGCGGTGTCGAAGATCGCCTTCTCTCGGCCCTCCTGGCCGAAGATGCGGATCAGGCGTCCGGCATGCACCAGATGCAGCATCTGCGAGGCGAGGTGGCTGTTGCGCGAAGCGACGCTGCGGCTGGGCTCCTTCAGATTGGCCGAGAGGATGGCATGCGCGATCTGGACGAGTGCCAGGCCGAGCGTGACCAATAGCGTCATGCGCCAGGACAAGAGCAGCAGAAAGGCCAGCAGGATGATGGCGGCCGATGCGCTGATGATCGCCGACAGCATGATCTGGATCGCATCGGACGCCCGCCAGGATTCGTTGGAGATGATGTTGAGTAGCCGCCCGGGGCTCTGCCGCAGAAAGAAGGGGTAGCCGACGCGCAGGAGCCGCTCCGACAGTGCGCTGCGGATAGAATGGCTGGCTTTGCCGCAGATGAAGGTCGTCAGCAGCGTGTTGGCGAAAGCGAAGATGTTCTTCAGGACGATCGAGCCGAGGATCGCGGCCGAAATGACGACAAGCCGGTCGCGCTCGCCGAAGCCCGATCCGACTTGCTGGAGAACAGCCGAGAAGCCGGCCATTCCAGCCGCATCGCCGTGCCCCAAGATGATGCCCAGCAGGGGGATGATCAGGCCGATGCCGAACCCTTCCAGGGCAGCGCTGACCAGGCCGAGGCCCACCACGGCCGGAACCAGGCGCAGTTGCCGCTTTCCGAAGGCGCGGAACAGCATCGGCAGGCTAGGCGGGAGCAATGGCATCAGGCCTCGGCATTGGCTTGCTGGTCGTGCCGCAGCGGCTCGGCTTGCGGCCGTCCCGCCAGCAGGAGCAGCGCGTATCTGGCCGCGCCGAGCACATTCATGCCGACGATCGGCCAATGGGACAGATCGAGTTCGCGATCGAATGCGGGCCCGCCCGCCAATTCCCGCAAGGCTCCTCTCGCGGCCCAGTAGAAATGGCGAAGCAGCCAGGGCGCATGGCGAACATGTTTGAGGCAGAGCCCGCCATTGCCCAGGCTGTAGTCGCGGTGGAGCTTTTCGATGGCTTTGCGATCACGCCGGCCGTGATGATGGAATATCGTCATGTCCGGCACGTATTCGACCGGGATGCCGAGCAGCACCGCCCGCACGAGGTAATCGGTATCCTCCGCCGACCGCAAGGGCCCGCCGGCGCCGAAGCGCTCGTCGAAATAGCCGATGCGGGCCGCGACGTCGCGGTGCATCGTCATGTTGCAGCCCAGCACGAAGCCGCCGGGATGAATATCGGGCGTCAGCCGCTCGCGCACCCGCGATCGCTTGATCGTGAAAGGCAAGTCCCTGGGATCCCCAAGCTCGACGCGGCCTCCCCGGATGAGCCCCTGTTCCCCGCAAGCATAATGTCGCTCCAGATCGCGCAGATAGTCGCGATGCACGGCGCAATCGTCATCGACGAAGACCAGCACGCGCCCCCTGGCGCGCCTCAACCCGGCGTTACGGGCCGCCGCCAGTCCGCGGCGCGGCTCGCAAATAGGCGTCATTGGAATATCCGACATGGCGGCGATGCCGGCCAGCCGTTCCGCCGTGCGGTCGCTCGAGCCATTGTCGACGACCACGAGTTCGGCCGCGAAGCCGGCATGGGCACGGCACGCGGCCTGCACCGACTTGATGCAGGCCTCGAGCACGGCGACGCGGTTGCGCGTGCAGATGATGAAGCTGACCTCCGGCGCCGATCGATCCGGCCGTGGACCGGCCGGGGCGAGGCCAAGCGCCGTCGACCGATCGCGCCGCAGAGGTTGGTGGGCTTTGACGGTCATCGCCCTAAGCCCGCCTGATGAGATGCCAGAACCGCGGCGGCGGGCGCGGATTTGAAGAAGTATTCCACGGCGTCCGCGTGCTTGCCGGCCCACAGCGAGGCGCGGCTGAGCCAGGGCGCCCAGGCGCCGGGCCGCAGCGCAAATTTCTCGCGCCGCCGGATGGCATCCCACTTCGCGGTCCGCGTCAGCAGTTCATGCGTCAGTGCTGGATGCTTTTCGTCGGCGACGAGCTGGTAAAGGAAATAGAACAGGTTGAGCGCGCCGGCCTCGAAGCTCGGCCGCGTCTCGTCCGGCAGCGAGCCGATCCGCTCCTCCAAGGCGAGAATGAAGTCGGCCGCGCGGGTAATCGTGTCGATGCTGACCGCTTCGCCGATGTCGCGCAGGCCGCGCGTGGCTTCCGCGAGCCCCTCGCGCTCGAGGTTCTCGGCCACGATCCGCAAATGCGTCCTGCGCATCTCCTTGCTGTGCCGGCGGGTCACGCTTGCCTGATGGACGCGGTAGACGAGCAGGTTTTCGGGCATCATGGCCGCGGGGTAGCGAGAGGCCAGCCGCCTGAAGAGATCGAAATCCTCGGCGTGCCGGTAGGTCGCGTCATAGTGGAGATCGGCGTCTTCGATGACCTTCCTGTTGTAGACGACCGTCGGGTGCATGAAGATGGTGAAGAACATCGCCAATATGGGCATGCGGCCGGACCGGAAGACAGGATCGGGCTTGCCCCTGGCGATGCGGCCGCGGATCAACATGTCGACGCCGGCGCCGCAGAAGCCGAGCGCGGGCCGCTGCTCGAACAGCGCCACCTGGCGCGACAGGCGCCAGGGATAGGCGACATCGTCGGCGTCCATCCGCGCGACCAGCTCGCCGCTCGCGACCGCCAGACCTTCATTGAGCGTCGCGACGAGGCCGCGGTTTTCGCGCGAGATGATCGAGACGCGGCTGTCGGCCTGCCGGTATCGTTCGAGAATCTTCAGCGAATTGTCGCTCGAGCCGTCGTCGATCGCGATGACCTCCAGACGGCTGTAGTCCTGCCGCAGGATGCTTCCAAGTGCCGCGGCAAGGTAGGGTCCGGCATTGTAGACCGGCAGCAGCACTGAGACGAGCGGCGCGGCGGTCATGGCCTTGCATCCCTTCGCGGGAGGTCGAGGGATGGCCCGCGGCCATCGGGCGATCCGCCGGGATAGGCTTGCGCCGGCCTCGCAAACCAGCCGATCTGACCCGCCTGGACTCGCCGGACATAGGGGAAGTGGCGCTTGAGGCTGTTGAGCGGCCTTTCGAAAACCAGCCAGGAAATCGCGGCCACGACAATCGTGGCGGTGCTTGCAACCAGAAACCGTCCCGGCCCTTGCTCCGAGACATTGACCGGAATCCACGGCTGCGACTTGATTGCGAGCGACAGCAGTATCGGATGATAGAGATAAACGCCGTAGCTGACACGGCCGAGGGCCAGCAACGGCGGCAGCTCCGCAATCCTGCCGGGGAAGCCGCCGAGGCCGCGCGAACAGGCGGCGACGATGACCATCAGCGGCACCAAGGGCAAGACTTGCAGCAGCAGCCAGCGGGCCCACTCCAGCGTCGGATCGGGAGGCGCCGGCACAAACCACTCGATCATCAGGAACGCGGCCGCGAAGGCAGGCCAGCCCAGCCGCATCCATTGCGGCAGGCCGGCGCCCCTCGACCGCCAGCAGGCAAGCAGCGCGCCCGACGCCAGCGCGTCCATGGAGGCCGGCGGCAGCAGGTCGCGCGCCAGCGCCGGGGTGGCGGTGACCGGCCAGTAGAAGCGATAGGCCAGCGACAGCGCGATTACGCCGATGCAGATCTGTTCGAAGCGCCGGCGAGGGGCCAGCAAGACGAGCAGCGGCCAGGCAATGTAGAACTGCTCCTCGATGCTCAGGCTCCAGAAATGGCACAGCACCCAGGGGTTCCAGTCATTGCGCAGCGCATACCAGAAATTCGACAGGTAAAGCGCATGCCACACCAGCGATCCCCTGGACTGCTCCAGATCAAACAGCCAGACGAAACCCAGCACGGCAAAATAGGGAGGGAATATCCGCAGTGCCCGCCTGATGTAGAAGGACCGCAGCGCGGGGCCGGCTTCAAACGCGGCGGCCGAACGCGCTTCCAGGAGCAGGCGGGTGATCAGGAAGCCGCTCAAAACGAAGAACAGACGCACGCCGATATGGCCCCAGAACGAAGATCCTCCCGCCGCGTAGAAATGGGAGTACATCACCATCGTCACGGCGATGGCCCTGAGTGCATCCAGCTGGATGTCGCGGGCGTTTGCCATCAGCGGCTTCCACGGGCGGCCTGATGTCGGCGATGAAACTGGGGTGCTATTTCGAGCGGCAGGCCAATGCGCACGGAATTCGCCGGGACGGCGACGCCATCAAACCCGCGCTTGGCTAGCCTGCCTGGGTCGATCTCGCAACCGACGGACGGACGGCTCAAATCGGTGACCCCGGCGGAATCCTTCACGGCGTATGTCCAGTCGCAAACGAGTCCCCCGGCGGATGGTTCGGTCACGGCATTGTGCAGCGCAACACAAAAAATTTAGCGAACTGAAATACTTATGTGAGCAGGGCCAAAAACTGCCAGAAAAACCGCCGTTTTCTTCCGATTCTGGCGATTCTCCGCAGCATTTCAACCTTATGGTTCGAGTTGTATTTGTCTGCTCGCCTTGGTTGATTGAAGGCATTTCTACCGGAGGTGCAGGGTAGCCTCCGGAATTTCGCCAAAAGGCCCTCAATTTTCGAGGATCTACACTTTACCTATTTGGGAATATTCGGAATTCTCCAGTGAATTTACTGAAATCATTTGCCTTTTGCGATGCAGCACAGTCGCCTTCTTTCGTCGGGCGACAACGCGGCTTGCTTCCCTCAAAGGGCAGGCATTCGGCCAAGCCGCAGGGTGTTGGAAGGTGTTTTTGCACGACAGGAGACCGCGGCTCGCGGGCGGTCGACAGCACGAAGCCCGAGATCGTCGACGTCAAGACCCGGGCCAAGGCTGGCCAAGGTGACGACACCGTGAACAAAATGTGTAACCAAAATCGGCGGCCGTCCGTTTATGATGCGCGGGAGGCCATGCGATGTCGCGCACCTACGATCTTGCATCCGATGTTATCCGGCGTGTCTATGAAAGGCGCATAGACGCGCCGGCGATCCTCGATACGGCCAGCGAATTTCCGAACGCGGCGAAATTCACCGCCGCCTGGCGCGACATACGCGACGAAGCGCTTGGCGTTCGTCTGGGCAAGGTCCCGCGCTTTCACGACATCATGCCGGAGCAGGCCGATATCTCCGCCAATGACGGTCGCGACTGGCGCATGTTCGTGCTCAAGGCCTATGACATGGCGGTGCCGGAAAACCTGGCGCGCATGCCGGTTCTCAGCCGCTTGCTTGCCGAATGCCCGGAAGTCAAATCGGCGGCGATCTCGTTCCTGGCGCCGCGCAAGCACATACCCAGCCATCGCGGGCCGTTCCGCGGCATCATGCGGTTTCACCTTGGCCTGGTCATCCCGCGCCAGGCCGATGGTCGCCCGGCAACCATCATGATGATCGACCATCAGGAAAGACGGATCACCGACGGCGAAGGCATGCTGTGGGACGACACTTATCCGCACGAGGTGATGAACAACGCCGATGAAGCGCGCATCGCCCTGCTCTTGGATGTCTGGCGCCCGGGCATGCCCTGGGACATGGAGATGCTGTCCCGGATGATCGTGCGCGGCGTGCAGGCGGGCATGCGCCGCCGGGGCGTGTCGTTCAGCGGCTGAAACGGCGAGGGCGCCGGCGCGCCTCGACACCGGTCTTGCCCCTATCAAGCGCCTTCACTGCCTCAGGACAGGCGGGCCGGTTTCGGCCTATGCCGATACTCCTGCGTCTGCATATCGCGGCGGGGAAGGAAAAAACCAAAGTGACATCGATGCCGGCTGCCAGTCGCGAAGCGGCGCCCTTGCCTGTCGCGGCGCTGATGGGAGCCATGGTGTCGATCCAGATCGGCGCCACCTTCGCCAAAACCCTGTTCCCGCAGATCGGCGCGCAAGGCACGACGACGCTGCGGCTGGTCATCGGCGCGCTGATGCTGATCGCGGTGCTGCGGCCCTGGCAGATGCGGCCGACGCGCGCCACCTTGCCGTGGCTGGTCGCCTACGGGGTGACGCTCTGCGCGCTCAATCTTCTGTTCTATGCGGCCCTTGCCAGGATCCCGCTCGGCGTCGCCGTGGCGCTGGAATTCTCCGGGCCGCTGCTGGTGGCGACTCTGGCTTCGCGGCGCGCCAGCGACTTCGCCTGGATCGCGCTTGCGCTGGCGGGCATCATCCTGTTGTCGCCCTTCATCCGCTCCCTGCAGCCGCTCGATCCGACCGGGGTGATGCTGGCGCTGATGGCCGGCGGGTTCTGGGCGCTCTATATCGTGCTGGCGCAGAAGGCGGGTGCGGAGCTTGGCACCCGCACCACCGCCTATGGCATGGCGATCGCCGCCGTGCTGGTGCTGCCCTTCGGCGTGGCGCAGGCGGGAACGGGGCTGTTGGCGCCGTCGATCCTGGTCAGCGCGCTGCTCGTGGGCCTGTTTTCCAGCGCACTGCCATTCTTCCTGGAGATGGTGGCGCTGACCCGCATGCCGGCCCGCATCTACGGCACGCTGACCTGCCTGGAGCCGGGACTCGGCGCGCTGGCCGGCTTCCTGTTCCTGCACGAAAGCCTGACCCCGCCGCAACTGGCCGGCATCGCGGCCGTCATTGTCGCCGCCGCCGGGACGGCGCTGACCTCGAAGCCGCCGGTGCCGTCGCCGGAATAGAGGCGGACGCCAGAAGCGGCCAGGCGCCGGCAGTTCGGCGCGAGCCTGCGGCCTGTCGTCGTCAGAACTTGACGCCGAGGTTTGCCTTGGCGCCATTGTCGACGGCGCCGCCGCCGAACTGCCCGGAATAGGACAGGGCGAGCGTCGCATTGGGCGACATTCTCATGTCGAAACCGGCTTCGATCACCGCCGCATCCCTGGCGATCGGCACGCCGGCGATGGTGAAGGCGTCGCCGGCGGCGAAGGCGAAGCGTGAGGTCGGCGTGACGTCGCCAAAAGCGTGGCGCCAGCCCAGCATGCCGTGGGCGGTGGCATTGACACCGCCAAGCGCAAAATCGGTCGAGCCGCGCAGGCCGAGCGTGGTGAACGTGGCGTTGGTGCTCGTGCCGGCGCTGGTCAAGGCCGCCGCACCGCCGGTTTCGCTGAAGCTGTCAGTGTGCAGGCTGACATAGGCGAGGTTGGCGAAGGGCTCGAATTTGAAGCTGCCGCCGGTCTCGGCCTTGTAGGCGAGTTCGCCGAACATCTGCGCGGTGCCTGCGTCGTAGTCGGCCGAGAGCTGATCGGCAAAACCGTTGAAGGCGACGGAGCGCTTTGTCGAGAGGCTGCTCCAGCTGTAGGCGGCACCGCTGCGGAAAGCGATGGCGCCCCAATTGGTGCCGCCATAGAGGCCGAGATGGTAGCTGTCGCTTTTGCCGGAGGAATTGCGATCATCGGCGTCGAAGGAGGAATGGCTGTAGCCGCCGAGAACACCGACGCGCCAGCCGCCGAGCAGCGTGTCGGCGCCGCCCAGCAGCCCGCCGGTCGAGCCGGCCAAGGCGGCGGCGTTGCCATCGGAGTCCACGCTGCTCCATGAGCCGAAAGCTTGGCCCCAGACGGCGAAACGATCCGTGTCCGCGGCGACCATTTCGGGACCGCCCACGCCATAGGCCATCACCGGGAGTGCTGCCGTGCCGCCATCGCCGAAAGCCGAAGCAATGCGATTGCTTGCGGCGTCGCGGACGAAGCGGCTGTCCTCGACCAGCATGCGCTTGGCCGAGGCATGGATTTCTCCGGAAAGCTGGTCGAAGGCGGCTCGCGCAACGGTTTCGGTCGGCAGGTTCACAATGGTATCGAAGAGCGGATTGCCGGCACCCAGGCTTTCGGCGCCGCCACCGGTGGCGATCTGGTTGGGTGTCAGGCCGACCTCGGCGAAGGACTTTGCCTCGACGACGTCGAGATAGACATGCGTCGCGTCGTAATTCGCGAGAAGGCCGGTGAATGGGCTGGCACCGCTGATCGAATAAGTGCCGACGACGCCTGCATCGGCTTGCAGCACCGTGTAATGCGTGCCCGGCACATAGGGTGCCGCATCAGTCTTGACCACGTCGAGCACCGCGCCGGCGGCGATCGTCGCCGTGCCCGTCGCATGGAGGAGGTCGGACTGGCCGGTCGTGGCAAGTTCGACCCGGTAGATCGAGCCCGCTGCCTGGTCGATGTCGCCAGCGACATTGAGGGTGCCGATAGAATTGCCCGGCGCGATGATGCCGCCCGACTGGGCGACGATGCCGCCCACCGTACCGTTGCCGCCCAGCGTGCCGCCCGCGATCGTCACCAGCGAGCCGGCCAGCGAGCCGTTCACGGCCAGACGTCCGCCGCTCACATTGGTGGCGCCGGTGAAGCCGCTCGAATCGGCGGTCAGGTTGGTCGCGCCGGCGATCTGGTTGATCGCGCCCGCGCCGCTCATCGCCGAGGCGAAGGTGTAGTTGGTATCGGTGTGGTTGAAGTTGATCGTACCCGCGCCCGGTCCGAACTGGATGCTCGCCGCATTGAGCGAGCCGGCGGCCGTCGCCGGCGATCCGCTCGCCGCACCGATGTTCAGCGTGCCGACGGAGCCCGCCAGACCAGCCATGTTGACCGCGCCTGCGGCCGACACAGTGCCGCCATTGGCAATCGTCAGCGTGCCTGGGCCAAAACCACCAACATAGAGATTTCCGCTATTGGCCCACGTCGAGTTGGCGCCGCTGATGCTAGCCACGCCGATGGACCCGGCATTGCCGCCCACAAAGCCGTCCGTATTGACGACCTTGCCGCCATTCGAGACGATCAATGAGCCCGTACCACGCTGGCCGACATAAAGGAGGCTGCTGCTGGTCCAGGTCGATCCCGCGCCGCTGACTGTCGCCGTGCCCACGGAACCGGCATCAAAGCTCAGGTATCCAGCAGCGCTGGTCACCTTGCCGCCGTTTGAGATCGCGAGCGTTCCAGCGCCGCTCGCGCCGACAGTGAGGAGAGAATTGTTGGTCCAAACCGAGCCATTACCATCGACCGTGACCGAGCCGCTGGCACCCACGGCGGCGCCGACAGCGCCTCCCATGTTGACGACGCTGCCGCCGTTGCTGATCGCCAGCGTGCCCGTACCAAGATTGCCGACGGTGAGATCGCCGCTGCTGGTCCAGGTCGAGCCGGCGCCGTCGACGAACGCCGTGCCGGTCGAGGCGGCACCATAGCCGATGGAAGCCGAGTCATTGCTGACTGCGCCGCCGCTCGAGACCGACAGCGTGCCCGTGCCGAGGCCGCCGACATACAGGGCTGCGCTGGTCCAGGTCGAGCCGGCGTTGGCGACAAACACCATGCCGCTCGAACCCGCCGAATTGCCGACATAGGCCGTTTTGTTGCTGACCTTGCCGCCATTGCCGATCGCCAGGGTGCCGGCACCGAAATCGCCGACCGCCAGGTTGGAACTGTTGGTCCAGGTCGAGCCGGCGCCGTCGATGGACACCATCCCGGTCGAGCCGGCCTTCGCGCCGACAACGCCCGCGTCATTGCTGACCGCACCGCCATGGGTGATGGCCAGATTGCCCGTGCCGAGATTGCCGACATAGAGATTGGAAGTGTTGTTCCAGGTCGAGCCGGCACCATCGACGAATACCATGCCGGTCGAACCCGCGAAGTCGCCAACATAGCCTAAGGCGTTGCTGACCGCTCCGCCGCCCGAGACCGTCAGCGCACCCGTGCCCTGATCGCCTATGAACAGGTTGGAAGAGTTTTTCCAGGCCGAGCCCGGACCGTCGACCACGATCGCGCCCTTGGAAGTTGCGGCATAGGCCGCGTAACCCACTGAGCTGGTGACCACGCCGCCATTCGAGATCGTCAAGACGCCCAAGCCGGCGTTGCCGACAGCGAGGGCCGCGTTGTGCCAGGTCGAACCAACACCATCGACGGTTGCCGTGCCGGTGGAGCCTGCCAGGTTGCCCAGAATACCACTCAGATTGCTGACCGCGCCGCCGTTCAAGACGTTCAAGGCACCCGCGCCCTGATCGCCTATGAACAGGTTGGACGCGTTTTTCCAGGCCGAACCCGAACCGTCGACCGTCACCGTGCCGTTGGAACCCGCATGCCAGCCGATGGTGCCGACGGCATTGCTGACCGCGCCGCCCTTGGTGATGTTCAGCGTGCCCGTGCCATGTTCGGCGATGTACAGGTCGCCGCTGTTGGTCCAGGTCGAGCCGATGCCGTCGACGGTCGCGGTGCCGGTGCCGCCGGCGCCGACATGACCCACGGTGTCGCTGACCGTTCCGCCGTTCGAGATCGTCAAAGTGCCGGTGCTGCTCGGACTGGCCGCAAGGAAAATGTCCGAACTGTTGTTCCAGGCCGAGCCTGCTCCCGTAACGGTCACGACCCCGTTCGCGTCCGTTAGGTAGCCTACAAAGCCGGCAGTGCTGGCGAGCGTGCCGCCGTTTTTGATCGTCAGCGACCCTGTGTAGCTCGCAATGGTGCCAAGAAACAGATAATGCGCGCCCGCATTGGCCCCGCTTATAACGGTCGGATTCGGGAACTTCGGATTGAGCACAACGTCGTCACCCGTTGTGGGAACAGTGGTGTTTTTCCAGTTTCCGGCGGTGAACCAGTCCGTGGAGGCAGCGCCCGTCCATATCGCGTCAGCCGACGCAGGAACCGGCTGGCCAAGACAGACCAGCGCGGTCGACGTCAGCGCCAGATACTTCAACGCCTTCGCCTTGCGGCTCGCAAATTCGTGCTGTGGCATTCAATCCCCTGATATGGCAGTCGTTTCGCCCTGGCGCTGACATGTCATCGGCGGCAGGCTGTTGTCTTGGGCAGGGCCGCACTGGAATTGGACTGGAGCGAGGTGCGGTGGCTTTTCCCCGCACTGTGATGGTTTGGCACCATCGATCGCTTCGGGCGCGACCGAAGGACCAATCTCCGCCTCGGGACAGGAGGGCAATCGTGTCGCCCGTCCGCGGCGGAACGATCCGGATCTATCGCACGCTCGTTGGCGTCTGGCCGAAGCGGCGGCGAAAGCAGCGATTGAAGTAGGACACATCGCTGAATCCGTTTATCAACGCAATTTCACTGACGCGCATGGCGTCATTGTGCCTTTGCGAGAGCATCTTGCGCGCTCCCTGCAAGCGCTGTTCGAGAACCCGCTCGGAAAAGCTGATGCCTGTCTCCTGGAGCAGATCCTGGACATAGCGCGCCGACAGCCCGAGTTCTTTCGCGACGCCTTGCGCGGAGATGCCGGGGTTGGCGAAACTGTCGGTGATCTCGGCCAGGATTGCCTGCAGTCTCGCCGCCCGCAGGCCGCGCAGGCCGGCCAGCTCGGCAGCCTCGCCCTTCGCGCCGGTCACCAGCCCGATCAGGTCGACGATCGTTTCCGTGGCGTGCGTTACAAGATGGGGCGAGGCGAGAGGGGGACCGGTCTCGAGCAATTGGCAATAGCGCTTGAGGAAATCGAGCGCCTCGTTCTCGGCGCCGATCTTCAACGCCAGCCTGTCATCGATCTGCGGGAAGGCCTGGGTGAGGACGGCGCGTGGCACTACCACGTTGGTCCACGCATTCCAGTCGGCGCCGATCATTTTCAGCGCTTCCGCCGCGGTGACCAGGACGGCTTCCCCCTGACCGACGCCGTATTCACGGCCGGCCTGCGCCCCGCTCAACACGGTGTCGGCCCTGTTGATCAGCAGGAGGTAGCCATCATTGCCGTCATCGGCGATGTTGCTCGCCTGCCGCGCCGCCTGCCGGATCGTTCCGGCCATCTGGCCAAGCACCAGCGATCCGACAGCCGTGGCTTCGATCGCGGCCTGGAAAGGCAGTTTTTCCGATATGCGGTATTCGACCGACCAGATCTCGCCGACATGAATGTCCTGCCAGAGCGAAAAACGGTCGCGGTCGCCAAGATGCGGCGGCAAATCGGTCGATGAGAACACCGTCTTTCGTGACAAGGAAGCGCCCCCGCTAAACCGGCAGTCTCAAAAAAGTCGAACGGGGCGCTTCCCATTCCAGGAATAACCGGCGACATAGGTCGCCAAGCGTTCAACGGATCGAATTGCACCCTTAATCGAGCTCAATCACGCTTGGCGTCACCCGAAAGTGTGACGCCAGCAAAATCATCCAGGCGGCATCGGCGTCCTTGCAC
>NZ_PNOT02000175.1 GCF_002879535.1 Mesorhizobium intechi | reverse complement strand
GGCGCCGTTGGCATTGACGCCGACGCCGGCATTGGAACTGATCGTGGTGTTGACGATCGTCGCGCGTACCGGCGATGCCGCGGCGACGGACTTGACCGCCACCCCGTTGCCGGTGTTGCCGCTGACCAGGCTGTCGGTCAGTGCCATATTCATGGCGGAGGTGTTGCCGGTGCCGTCGACAAGAATGCCATTGGCGCTGTTGGTCAGCTCCACCCTGGACAGGATGGCATTGATGCCAACGGCGCCAGTCGTTTTGATAAGAATGGCGCCACCGGCTGCCTCGGCTATCCGCGTATCGCTTATGTAGAGTTCGCTGGCCCCGTTGGGAAGAAATTCGACGCCATTGCTGGTCACCCGCTCGATGTTGCAGTCCTCGATGTGCAGTTGACCTTGGCCGGTCATCCGCACGCCGTCGAGCCCGGTGCCCGCGCCGTCTATGTCGATGCCGCGAAGATGCACCGAGGAGCCGGCGGGCGTATTGACGACGATGCCGTTCACCAGGGCCGAGAGCACACCGCCTTCAGTCGTCTTGCAGTCGATGGTGATGGATTTGGTTATGGTGACCGTGCCAAAGCCGCCCGGATCCAGACAGTTGATCTCGCCGGCTGTCGCCGTCTTCGAGATGGCGCCGGCAAACGTCTTGCAAGGTGCCGTTCGGCTGCACGGATCGGCGTCGTTGCCGACGCCGGAAACCCAGGTCCGTGTCGCTTGCGCGGAAGCCGGCGCAGTCAGGAAGACTGATGCCAGAAGCAACACGGCGATTGAAAGGAAAAACCGTAAGACGTTCATTCGCCCCTCCTGAAATCTAGCCAACACCTGTGTCGGCCATTGAAAACCCACGTCGAAACCTTTGGGGGCAAAGATAAATGACGGAAGCGTGCAAGATACGTTCCATCTTCAAAAATGCGCTACCGATACAGCTTGACCCCCAAGCGGTTTTGATATTGCGCTCTATGAGCTTATGTCACAGAGACGGCTGTACCGCCGTATTTAACTATACATATAGCTAATAGGTTATTTCTGTAACAGGAAGATGTCGCCGATAAAAGTAAGGCGGGACATCACGGAGTATAGGGTTGGAT
>NZ_PNOT02000083.1 GCF_002879535.1 Mesorhizobium intechi | reverse complement strand
TTTCACCATGGGTGGCGCGGTGGCGGCGCTTGCCTGCCGGCGCTTCTTCAAGTTCGACACGGTCGTCCCTTGCCATTTCGGCACGTTTCCGATGATCGATCAAACGTCCGAGAAATTCGAGGCCGGCCTCGAAGGATCCGGTGTGAAGGTCGCATTGCCGAAGATCGGTGAAACGATTGCGATCTAGAAACAGCCAAAGCGGAACAAATCCATGGTGTTGGGGCGATCTCTCTGTGTCTCGATGTTTGTCGCGGCATCGCCCGCGCTCGCCGCGGATGACTTCATCGAAGGCGTCTATCTGCAGTCCGAGGAGCTTTGCACGCAGGCCAGGAAGGACACGCTGCAGACGCTGATCGATGCCGGCAACGTCGTGCTTTCCGTGCACGGCCTGCAAGGCGCTGAATATAACTGCGAATTCGTGCAGGTCAGCAAGGCGACACGCTCGCCGAGCTGGGCGGTGACAGCAATCTGCCAGGAACCGGGCTATGTCTTTCCCGATGTCCTGTCGGTGACGCGGATCAGCCCGACGCAGATCGATCTCGTATCGGTCCGGCCGATCGATGATGAAAGCGAGGCCAGGGGCAACAGCGGCAGCTACTATCTGTGCGAGGGCGTCAATATGCCTTGATCGTCGACGATCGTCCCGTAACCCAGAGCTATAGGGAGGGCGATGTGAACGGGGCTTGGAGTTTGAACGCAGCGCGGGCGTGGGTGGCTTTGTTGAGCCTTTTTGCGCTGTCCGGCGCAGCAACGGCATGCTCATATCTTCACGATCTGGATCTGAACTACATCAGCAACGCCCAGATCGTCGTTCGCGCCAGAGTGGCCTCCTATCAACCGGTATTCGATCCGGGGATCCAGGAGCGGCGGCGCAGGTTCATCGAGGCTTTGGGCGAGGAAGACCGTCAGCATGTCATGGACCTGTTGTCGGAACGCTCCCCCGATAGCGCTCATATCAAGTTCGAGGTCACCGAGACCATTTTCGGTTCTCCGCAATTGAAAAATTGGGAGGCGGCCTGGGTCCATTCGACATTCATCATGCCGGAGCAGTGGACCGGCCCGGAAAACGTCATCGTTGGCTTGCGCGCCGCAATCGACCGTCACGGAAGGCCGTTTGTTCAGGTCGTCCAGCAACCTTGTGCGCCGAGGATGATCCTTGAAGACAGCCCCGAGAACCGCAAAGCGGTCGCCGACGCCATCATTGCGCAAAGCCGCAGGCACGCAGGCTACGCCTTTCAGTGAGGTGTGGCCAATCTGGCACCAAAATGTTGCACGCGCCGCTTTGCGCGGCTATAGCGCGGTCAGGTTTTTCGAAGGTTCCAGAATGTCCGTTGATGTCAAGACTGTGAAGCGCGTCGCGCGTCTCGCCCGCATTGCGGTGAGCGAAGAAGATGCTGAACGCATGACCGGTGAACTGAACGCCATACTGGGTTTCGTCGAGCAACTGAACGAGGTCGATGTTTCCGGTGTCGAGCCGATGACCTCGGTGACGCCGATGGAGATGAAGAAGCGCCAGGACGTTGTCACCGACGGCAACAAGGCGGCCGACATCGTCGCCAATGCGCCGGCCACCGAAGAGAATTTCTTCCTCGTGCCGAAGGTCGTGGAGTAGGGTGCCGATGGCAATCGAGATCGCCATCGAGACACCGTTGCAGGACGATGTGCGCGGCCTGGTCAAGGAACTCAACGAGACCTTGCTCGAATTGACGCCGCCGGAGCACTGCTATCACATGACGGTGGAGCAGATGGCCGGCCAGGACACGACCGTTTTCATCGCCCGTGACAATGGTATCGCCATCGGTTGTGGCGCGTTGAAGCGCCATGGCGATGCCATTGGCGAGGTCAAGCGCATGTATACGCGGCCTTCGCATCGCGGCCAGAAGATCGGCGCCAGCATCGTTGAGCGGGTCGAGGCGCTGGCGAGGCAGGAAGGACTGAAGCGGCTGGTGCTGGAGACGGGCGACCGCCATCCCGCCGCCTGGACCGTCTACGAACGTGCCGGGTTTTCGCGCTGCGGCCCGGTGCTGGATTATCCCGATTCCAAGTGGTCGGTGTTTTACGAAAAGAGCCTTTGATGAGCGACCTGACCAGACTGACGATTTCGCAGGCCCGCGCCAAGCTGCGAGGCAAGGAAATCACCGCGACCGAGATCACCGAGGCCTATCTCTCGGCGATCGATCGCGCCAATCCGGCGCTCAATGCCTATGTCGCGGTAACCGGCGACCGAGCGCGTGCCATGGCCAAGGCGTCAGACGCCAGGCTCGTCAAGGGCGAGGGGGGTGCGCTGGAAGGCATTCCGCTTGGCATCAAGGATCTGTTCGGCACCGAAGGCGTCCACACCCAGGCAGCCAGCCACGTGCTAGATGGCTTCAAGCCACGCTACGAATCAACCGTTACCGCCAATCTGTGGGCGGATGGCGCGGTCATGCTCGGCAAGCTCAACATGGATGAGTTCGCGATGGGCTCGTCCAACGAGACGTCCTATTATGGCCCGGTCATCAACCCGTGGCGGCGTTCGCGGCTCGACACGGTGGTAATGCCGACGACGCATCAGGGCGATGGCGGCTTCGTGTCGGCCGGAGGCACGAAAACCCAGCGCACACTGGACAATGCGCAGCTGGTGCCGGGTGGCTCTTCCGGCGGCTCGGCGGCCGCCGTCTCGGCGTTTCTGTGCGCCGGCGCGACGGCGACCGATACAGGCGGCTCGATCCGCCAGCCGGCCGCCTTTACCGGCACGGTCGGCATCAAGCCGACCTATGGCCGCTGCTCGCGCTGGGGCATCGTCGCCTTCGCCTCGTCGCTCGACCAGGCCGGCCCGATCGCGCGCGACGTGCGCGACGCCGCGATCATGCTCAAATCCATGGCCTCGGTCGATCCGAAGGACACCACTTCCGTCGACCGGCCGGTGCCGGACTACGAGGCAGCGATCGGCAAGCCGATCAAGGGCATGAAGGTCGGCATTCCCAAGGAGTATCGCGTCGACGGCATGCCGGAAGAGATCGAGGCACTGTGGCAGAAGGGCATCGCCTGGCTGAGGGATGCCGGCGCCGAGATCGTCGACATTTCCCTGCCGCATACGAAATACGCGCTGCCGGCCTACTACATCGTGGCGCCCGCCGAGGCTTCGTCCAACCTGGCGCGCTACGACGGCGTCCGCTACGGCCTGCGCGTGCCGGGCAAGGACATTGTCGAGATGTATGAAAAGACCCGCGCCGCCGGTTTCGGCCGCGAGGTCAAGCGCCGCATCATGATCGGCACCTATGTGCTGTCGGCAGGCTATTACGACGCCTACTACCTGCAGGCGCAGAAGGTGCGCAATTTGATCAAGCGCGACTTCGAAAATGTGTTCGCCGCCGGCGTCGATGTCATCCTGACCCCGGCGACGCCGTCCGCCGCCTTCGGCATCGCGGATGAGGACATGGCCGCCGATCCGGTGAAAATGTACCTCAACGACATCTTCACGGTCACCGTGAACATGGCCGGCCTGCCGGGCATCGCCGTGCCAGCCGGCCTCGACCCCAAGGGCCTGCCGCTCGGGCTGCAGCTCATCGGCCGGCCGTTCGAGGAGGAGACGCTGTTCCAGACTGCCGCCGTCATCGAGAAAGCCGCCGGCACATTTCAGCCTGATAAGTGGTGGTAAGGGGATCGATCATCTGAAGGGGTGAGCGATGTTCTTTCTTCTTTCCAAGGTCTTCTGGTTCTTCATCCAGCCGCTCAACCTGACGATCTTCCTGCTTCTGGCGGGGTTGATTGCCGGGCTGATCGGCCGGCGGCGGCTGGCCGTCACCGGCAGCGTACTCGCCTTCCTCATTCTGGCGCTCTCGACCTGGACGTCGCTTGGCGCGATGATGCTCGACCCGCTCGAGGAGCGCTTTCCGCGCCCGCCGCTGCCGCAGAGGATTGACGGCATCGTCGTGCTCGGCGGCGGCTTCGAGGGCGCCATCAATTTCGCGCGTGGCGGCTATGAATTGAGCAGCAGCGGCGATCGAATGGTCGAGACCGCAATCCTCGCCCGGCGCTTCCCACAGGCCAAGGTGGTTGTATCAGGCGGCCACGGCTCGTTTTTCATCGACGCCGAAGGGGACGCAGATACCGCGTCCCGCCTGCTCGTTCCGCTCGGCGTATCGGCCGATCGTATTGTCCTCGAGGACAAGTCCCGCAACACCTATGAAAATGCCGTCTTCAGCCGCAAACTTGTCGATCCGAAGCCGGGGGAGACCTGGCTGCTGGTGACCTCGGCCTTCCATATGCCGCGGGCCAAG
Organism: Mesorhizobium intechi; assembly: GCF_002879535.1. Classification (GTDB taxonomy): domain Bacteria; phylum Pseudomonadota; class Alphaproteobacteria; order Rhizobiales; family Rhizobiaceae; genus Mesorhizobium; species Mesorhizobium intechi. The sequence continues at coordinate 15,930 of NZ_PNOT02000083.1, read as the reverse complement.
GCGCTTTTCGACAAGGCTGGTTTTCCAACCGTCCCATGGCCGGTCGACTATCACACCTCCGGCAAGGAAGGTGTCGGCTTGTTTCGCGACAATGCGATCGATTCCGTGCAGAACACCACCATAGCGCTGCGCGAACGGATCGGGCTTTTCGCCTATTGGCTTTCCGGTCGCATCGATCAGCCTTTCCCAGGACCGGGCGGCTGACCGATGACGGCGCGCCGCGCCGCCGAGAAGAACTGGCGCCGCACCAGAACGGCCAGCAGCAGAAGTGTCGACAGCACGAACACCACCGGATCGACGAACCAGCCGAGATAGCCGATCGAGAAGAACACGCCGCGCAGGCCGGAGTTGAAATGCTTGCCGGCCAGCATGTTCATCCGCGCCGCGCGCCATACCGCGGTTTCCGTGACCGGATTGTGCGAGGCTTCGCCATGCGGGATCGGCACCGCGCCGATCAGGATCGAGCAATAGTTGAAAAGCCGGTAGGCCCAGCCGAATTTGAAGAAGGAGAAGGCGAGGATCAGCACCAGCCCGAGCACCTTGACCTGAAACGCCGGGCGCGATGGCGCGCCGCCGAGCGGCAGGTTGCTCAGCACTTCCAGCACCCGGTCGGACGCGCCGAGCAAGGCAAAGCAGCCACCGAGCGCGATCAGCGAACTCGAGGCGAAGAAGGCGGTTCCCTGCTGCAGACCGCTCATGATGGCAGTGTCGACGATACGGATTTCGCGCTCGGCCATGGTACGCATCCAGGCTTCGCGCTGCGCATTCATCGCCGTCGTCAGCGACATTCGGCTGACCAGCTTGCCGTCCGAGGCGAGCGTGTGCAGCAGCCACGCAATCAGGAAGAAGGCCAGCGCCCCAAGGTCAGCCATCGAAAGATAGAAGGAATCGCCCATGGGCTGAATTTATCACATCCGGCGTGGTTGCTTCGATGCCGGCTCCCGCGATCGGAAGCAATGTCGCTGCCGGAGCAAACAAGGTCGGCAGGTGCTGCGCTACGACCGTCAAAAGAGCGGAAACATTCCTTGGAATTCCTATATGTAGAGTCCTCGACGTGACTCCAGGAGACAGCGTGTTCCTTTCGGTTTTCGACCTGTTCAAGATCGGCATCGGCCCGTCGAGCTCGCACACGATGGGGCCCATGACGGCCGCGCGGCGGTTTCTCGACGAGGTCGCGGGCGACGACTGGCCGCGGCCCGCTGGCGCCATGGTCGCTCGAATCGGCGCCAGCCTCCATGGCTCCCTCGCCTATACGGGCATCGGCCATGGTAGCGACCGGGCCGTCATCCTCGGCCTTGCCGGCCAGACCCCGCAAACGGTCGATCCGGACCAGGCCGACGGCATCATCGGCCGCATCGCCGCCGACAAGATGGTTTCACCGCTAGGTCACCCGTCCTACCGTTTCGATCCGGCCACGGATCTGGTGCTCGACCGCAAGACACCGCTTACCGGCCACGCCAATGGCATGGCATTCTATGCCTATGACGCCGGCGGACGCCTGCTGCTCAAGCGAATCTACTATTCGATCGGCGGCGGCTTCGTGGTGTCGGAAGAAGAGCTGCAACGCATGAAGGCCAAGGGGTCGGTAACGACCGAAGGCAAGAAAGTGCCTTATCCCTTCAAGAACGCCGTCGAGATGCTGAAGATGGCGGCCAAGAGCGGGCTTTCCGTCGCCGAGATGAAGCGCGTCAACGAGGAAACGCAGATGTCGCGCGAGCAGCTCGACGCAGGCCTCGACGCCATCTGGGGCGCTATGAAGAGCTGCATCGACCGTGGCCTGTCGCAGGACGGCATCATGCCGGGCGGGTTGAAGGTGCGGCGTCGGGCCCGGCAGTTGCACGACAAGCTGCAGGAACAGTGGCAGCAGAACCGCCCAAATCCCCTCCTCGCCAATGACTGGCTGTCGATCTACGCCATGGCGGTCAACGAGGAGAATGCCGCCGGCGGCCGCGTCGTCACCGCACCGACCAACGGGGCGGCCGGAACGCTGCCGGCGGTACTGCGCTACTGGCTGCATTTCCATCCCGAGGCCGACCAGCCCAGCATTCGCGACTTCCTGCTTACGGCTGCCGCCGTCGGCGGCATCATCAAGACCAATGCGTCGATCTCGGGCGCCGAGGTCGGCTGTCAGGGCGAGGTCGGGTCCGCCTCGGCGATGGCCGCGGCGGGCCTGTGCGCCGTCATGGGCGGCACGCCCGAGCAAGTCGAAAATGCCGCCGAAATCGCGCTCGAACACCATCTCGGCATGACTTGCGATCCGGTCGGCGGGCTGGTCCAGGTGCCGTGCATCGAGCGCAACGCGCTCGGCGCCGTCAAGGCAGTGACGGCCGCGTCGCTGGCGATCAAGGGCGACGGCGTCCATTTCGTGCCGCTCGACGCGGCGATCGAGACCATGCGCCAGACCGGTCTCGACATGAACGAGAAGTACAAGGAAACCAGCCTCGGCGGTCTCGCTGTCAACGTCGTGGAGTGCTGAGCAACGCTTGGCACTGTGGAGAAGCCCCTCAGGCCGTTGACGTTCCGGCGCTCCGGACTAACCTTAGCGAATGGCTCTCAATCTCCTAAAACTGTGCGTCGGCTGCGACAGCGTCGAGGATCTCGAGGAATGGATCGAGTTCCGGCTCGACGAACGGCGCCGGGCCGGCGAGCCGGCCGAACACTGGCACACCACCCGCATGGTGCCCACGCGCGGCGCCGAAGTCACAGATGGCGGTTCGCTTTACTGGGTGATCAAGGGCAATGTGCAATGCCGGCAGCTGATCACCGAGATTCGGCCGTTCATTGACGACGAGGGCATCGGCCGCTGCCATCTGATGCTCGACCCGCAAGTCGTGCGCACCGACTGGCAACCGCGCCGGGCCTTCCAGGGTTGGCGCTATTTGAAACCGTCGGATGCACCAACTGATCTCGGCAAAGGCAAGGCGGGTCTGGTCGAGATACCGCCGAAACTCAGGCGCGAGCTTGCCGATCTCGGCTTGCTGTAGGCCGTCACGCGCAGGCGTTGCCTGTTTTGGCGTATTTGGGCGTAGGCTTTTCTGGCCCTCCATCTTGCTTCGCGCTGGACTTGCAAGCGGCGCGACAACGCCACATCTTGAAATTCATGCGCAAAGAAAGGCTGGCGAAGCCGACAAGGGCCAAAGGGCTGGAGAGCCATTCCGCGTGGCGGTTCTCGTCCCGTCCAGGTGCAAGCCATCATTCCGGCGCAGAAAGAGTGTTGGATGATATCACGCGGCTGTCCAGGCGGGCAGGGCATCCGCGGGGCGGTGAGAAATGTTAGGCGCAATTATCGGTCTGGTCACATCGCTGCTGGTGCTCCTGGGCATAACCTCGGCCTTCCTGCGGGCCGATCCGGCCCGGCTGGCAACCGGCATGAGAACCCTCGGGCCCATCCTGCTGGCATTGGTGGGCGCCGCCGTGCTTGTGGTCGGTCGAAGCGGAATCGGCGGTGTCATGCTGTTCGTGGCGATCGGCTGGTATGCCGCCACGCGCATGAACCGGTCTGATGTCAGGCTGGCGCCGGGAAAACGCTCAACGGTGCGGACGGCAGCGCTCGAAATGGAGCTGGATCACGATACCGGCGGCCTCGAAGGGTTGGTTCTGGCCGGCCGCCACGACGGCAAGATGCTCGGCGCTATGGGCCTTGCGGAGTTGCAGCATCTTTACCGCGAACTCTCCGCCGATGCGGAGAGCCGCCAGCTGCTAGAGACGTATCTTGACGGCAGATTTCCCGTCTGGCGCAAAAACGCTGAGACGAACGGTGACGAAAGGCTGGGTGTTGCGCCAGGTCCGGGCGCCATGACTAAGGAGGAGGCCTACAAGGTCCTTGGTCTTGAAGCGGGGGCCGCCGCGGCGGATGTCCGCAAGGCGCACCGCCGCCTGATGCAGCGCTTGCACCCCGATATCGGCGGCACGTCTTTCCTGGCGGCGCGAATCAACGAAGCCAAGGACGTCTTGCTCTCCAATCACAACTAGTCTCCTTCGACGCAGAAATTTTCCGGGAGATTCTTCAACGCCGCCCTACTGCTGGACGGCGTAGCACTCGATCTTCTTCTTCTTCAAAGCGGTGCACGCCTTCCAGGCGGCGTCCTTCGACCCAAAGCCGCCGAAACGGGCGCGGTAGTAGGTGACGCCGTCCTTGTCGAAGGCGACGGTGAAGCCGGAAGCGTCCGCCAGCGCCTTCGGCGCCTGCTTGCTGGTCTTGTCGAGGAAGGCCTGGGCTTCCGATTGCTTCGGCGAAGAGGCGACCTGGATGGCCCAGCCCGACGGCACCGAAGCGGTGTTGACCGGATCGACGGTTGACGTCGGCTCGGCAGCCTGCGTCGGCTCGGCATAGGCGGCCACGACCTGTGCGGTGGCGACCTTGGGGGCGGAGACGATGACCGTCTTCACCTTCTTGGCCGGGGCAACCAGCGTGGGCGCTTCGGCCTCGGCATTGCTGTCGGCATTGTCGTCCTCGGCAGCCGTGGCGTCGTCGGCAACAGCGTCATCGGCGCTGGCCACCGCGACCGGCTTTTCGTCGGGGGTCGGCGCGTCGTGCTTGGGCAGCAGAACCTTGGCAAGGGCCTTGATCGGGTTGCTGCTGTCGGCCTTGGCGACCAGGTCGCCACCACCGCGGGTCGAGGCCCTCGGCAGGTAGGTGTTGATCAACGATGCCATCTGGTTGTCGCGGCTGCCGCCCGACGTGCCGCCCATGACAACGGCGACGAGGCGACGATTGCCGTCGGCCACGGATGAGACGAGGTTGAAGCCGGAGGCGCGGGTGTAGCCGGTCTTGATGCCGTCGACGCCCTTGATGCGTCCGAGCAGACGGTTGTGGCCGTTGATGCGCTGGCGGCCGTAGAGAAAGGAGCGCTGCGAGAAGTAGCCGTAGTACTGGGGAAAATGCTCCCTGAGCGCGATGCCGAGCGTCGCCATGTCGCGCGCCGTGGTGAACTGGCCGGGGTCGGGCAGGCCGTTGGCGTTGCGGAAGACGGTGCCGTTCATGCCGAGCTGCCGAGCCTTGGCGGTCATCATGCGGGCAAAAGTGGCTTCATCGCCGCCGATCATTTCACCAAGCGCGGTAGCCGAGTCGTTCGCGGACTTCGTGACGATCGACAGGATCGCGGTTTCGACCGAGACCGAACCGCCCGGCTTCACGCCGAGCTTCGTCGGCGCCTCGGCGGAGGCCTTGGCGGAAAACACGACAGGCGTGTTCCGGCTGATCTTGCCCTTCGCCATCGCTTCGAAGGTCAGGTAAAGCGTCATCATCTTGGTCAGCGACGCCGGATAGCGCCTGCCGTTGGCATCCGCGGAGTAGAGCACCTTGCCCGTCTTGGCGTCCACCACGATGGCCGCCGGCCGCGCTGCCAGCGAGGAGGCAACGTCAGCGCAAACGAACGTCATCGCCAGGGCGAGGACCATCATCGCTTTGAGGGTGGAGGTGGATTTGAAAACGATGCCCAACAACGCCTTACGCACTGATATTTCCCTTGAATTCTTCGTTGCGTTGGAGGCGGCAAAGGGTCCTGCCTCACTTTCAGCCAAGCTAACGGGGCAGCGTTACCAATCCGTTTATGGTAACCGCCGCGTTCACCATTTTCTTCGGGCTTGAAACGCACTTTATTTGATTTTTAGCCATTGCCGGCGCAGCCGGTCCCGGCACGACGGCGAAATGTTGACTTTTGTGCGGCGCACAATATACTCTAGTGCATTGCACAAAGGCGCCCCCAAGAAGGACGCCTCAATCGTCAAGGGAATCGTGAAATGACCCAGACCTATGAGGACTTCAGCAAATACGGCAAGGAATTTGCCGACACCGGTTTGAAGAGCTTTGCGTCGCTCTCCAAGGGCGCTCAGGCTATCGCCACCGAGGCCGGCGAGTACACCAAGAAGAGCTTTGAGGCCGGCAGCGCCGCTTTCGAGAAGCTTTTTTCGGCCAAGTCGCTGGACAAGGCGATCGAGATCCAGTCCGAATACGCCAAGCAGTCCTACGAGGCGTTCGTCGCCGAGGCCACCAAGATTGGCGATCTCTACGCCGAACTCGCCAAGGAAGCCTACAAGCCGTTCGAATCGATGGTTGCCAAGGCGAAGTAATTTCGTCCGGGCGAAGTTAATCTTCGCCCCGAAGGTTTCTGATCCGGCCCATTTGGCCCGGGACAAACCCGGCCGCGGAAACGCGGCCGGGTTTTTTCATGTCGATTTCGGCTTTGCGGCGGCGTCGCGCCTCACGATTGCGAAAATCCACGAAGTTTGGTCACCTAGCCATATTGTCAGCTAACCAGAAGGGCTTAAAATCGTCCATCGAACACCTACATGTCGAACTCGCATGGGGATTCGAAAGAGGCAGGATTACGTGACGATCGGTTTGACTGCCATGAGACAAGTGGCGCGGATGCAAAACGGCAGCGGCGACGGCAATGAGGCCGGCCGTGGGACGGCCGTCATCACGCGCACCAAAACCAAGACCAAGAAGCCCAGCCTTTACCGGGTCCTCATCCTCAACGACGACTACACTCCCATGGAGTTCGTGGTTCACGTGCTGGAGCGTTTTTTCCAGAAGGACCGCGAAGCCGCCACACGCATCATGCTTCATGTTCACAATCATGGAGTGGGCGAGTGCGGGGTCTATACATTCGAGGTGGCCGAGACCAAAGTGTCTCAGGTCATGGATTTCGCCCGACAGAATCAGCATCCGCTGCAATGCGTGATGGAGAAGAAGTGAGGTAACATGCCGGCTTTCTCCCAAGGCCTGGAAAAGGCGCTTCACCAGGCGCTGACGCTCGCCAATGAGCGGCACCATGAATACGCAACCCTTGAACATCTGCTGCTCGCGCTGATCGACGACACCGAGGCGGCCGCCGTCATGCGCGCCTGCAACGTCGATCTCGACGAGCTGAAGCATACTGTTCTGACCTATATCGACACCGAGCTCGACAATCTCGTCACCGGCTACGACGAGGATTCCAAGCCGACCGCCGGTTTCCAGCGCGTCATCCAGCGCGCGGTGATCCATGTGCAGTCGTCGGGCCGCGAGGAAGTGTCGGGCGCCAACGTGCTCGTCGCCATCTTCGCCGAGCGCGAAAGCCATGCCGCCTATTTCCTGCAGGAACAGCAGATGACGCGCTACGACGCGGTCAACTACATCTCGCACGGCATCGCCAAGCGTCCGGGCGCGTCGGAGACGCGCTCGCCGCGCGGCGCTGATGACGAGCAGGGCGGCCAGAACGGCGCCGAGCCGCAGGAGGAAGGCGGCAAGAAGAAGCAGCAGCAGGACGCGCTGACGGCTTATTGCGTCAACCTCAACAACAAGGCCAAGGCCGGCAAGATCGACCCGCTGATCGGCCGCGAGTCGGAAATCAACCGCACCATCCAGGTGCTGTGCCGCCGCTCCAAGAACAACCCGCTCTATGTCGGTGATCCAGGCGTCGGCAAGACGGCGATCGCCGAGGGCCTGGCCAAGCGCATCGTCGAGGGCGACGTTCCCGAAGTGCTGCATAACGCCACCATCTTTGCGCTCGACATGGGCACGCTGCTGGCCGGCACGCGCTACCGCGGCGATTTCGAGGAACGGCTGAAGCAGGTCGTCAAGGAACTCGAGGATTATCCGGGCGCGGTGCTGTTCATCGACGAGATCCATACGGTGATCGGGGCAGGGGCCACCTCGGGCGGCGCCATGGACGCGTCGAACCTGTTGAAGCCGGCTCTGTCGTCGGGTGCGATCCGCTGCATCGGCTCGACCACCTACAAGGAATTCCGCCAGTTCTTCGAGAAGGACCGCGCTCTGGTGCGGCGCTTCCAGAAGATCGACGTCAACGAACCGACCATCGAGGACGCCATCGAGATCATGAAGGGCCTGAAGCCCTATTTCGAGGAGTTCCACAAGGTCCGCTACACGAGCGAAGCGATCAAGGCCTCGGTCGAGCTGTCGGCGCGCTACATCAACGACCGCAAGCTGCCGGACAAGGCGATCGACGTGATCGACGAGACCGGAGCCTCGCAGATGCTGGTGCCGGAAGCCAAGCGCAAGAAGACCATCGGCATCAAGGAGATCGAAGCAACGATCGCCACCATGGCGCGCATCCCGCCGAAGACGGTTTCGGCCGATGACGAGAAGGTGCTGCAGGGCCTCGACATCGAGCTGAAGCGCGTCGTCTATGGTCAGGACACCGCCATCACGGCGTTGACCTCGGCGATCAAGCTGGCCCGCGCCGGCCTGCGCGAACCAGAGAAGCCGATCGGCTCGTATCTGTTCTCGGGTCCGACCGGCGTCGGCAAGACGGAAGTGGCCAAGCAACTCGCCGCCTCGCTCGGCGTCGAACTGATCCGCTTCGACATGTCGGAATACATGGAACGCCACACCGTTTCGCGGTTGATCGGCGCGCCTCCCGGCTATGTCGGTTTCGACCAGGGTGGCTTGCTCACCGACGGCGTCGACCAGCATCCGCACTGCGTGCTGTTGCTCGACGAGGTCGAGAAGGCGCATCCGGACCTGTTCAACATCCTGTTGCAGGTCATGGACCACGGCAAGCTGACCGACCACAACGGCAAGCAGATCGACTTCCGCAATGTCATCCTGATCATGACCACCAATGCGGGAGCGTCCGATGCCCAGCGCGCGGCGATCGGTTTCGGATCGACCAAGCGCGAAGGCGACGATGTCGAGGCGATCAATCGGCTGTTCACGCCGGAGTTCCGCAACCGTCTCGATGCGATCATCCCGTTCGGTTCGCTGCCGGTGCCGGTCATCCATCAGGTGGTGCAGAAGTTCGTCATGCAGCTCGAGGCGCAACTCTCCGAGCGTGGTGTCACCTTCGACCTGTCGCCGGATGCGATCGCCTGGCTGGCCGACAAGGGCTATGACGAGCGCATGGGCGCGCGGCCGCTCGGCCGTGTGATCCAGGAGCACATCAAGAAGCCGCTGGCCGATGAGGTGCTGTTCGGCAAGCTCAAGAAGGGCGGCACGGTGCGCGTCACCGTCGAGAAGAAGGAAACCGGCGAGACCGGCCTGAAGCTCGAATCGCTGGCCGACGAGGCGCCTGTGAAGCCGAAGAAGGAAGAGCCGGAAGACGCGCCGAAGCCGCCCAAGGCCGTGGCCAAGAAGCCAGCCGCCAAGAAGGTCGTGGCGCAGAAGCCGGAGCCCAAGGGCAAGGATGGCGGCAAGCGCAGTCTGGTCCCGCAACTGCCCCGCAAGGGCTGAGCCTGTCGAAAGTCGAGAAGAGCCCCGGAAACGGGGCTTTTTTCATTGGGAGGTGGCCCATGGCCGGTCAGATCATCATCCTCAACGGCGCGCCGCGGTCAGGAAAATCGAGCATTGCCCGAGCCATTCAGGAAAGCTTCGATGGCGCCTGGATGAATCTGGGCGTCGACAGCTATGAGCTGATTACGCCGCCGCGACTTCGCCCGGGAATAGGGTTGCGTCCTGGCGGCGAACGGCCCGATCTCGAAATGTTCGTGCCGCATTTGTATGCCGCGCTCTACGAGTCGATCGCGGCTCATAGCAGGCTAGAGCTCAATGTCGTGGTGGATGTCGGCCACCACGACGCTTACTCGAAACCGCTCGGTATACTGGCGGACTGCGCGCGACGGCTTGCCGGCCTGCCGGTCCGGTTTGTTGGCGTTCACTGCCCGATCGAGGTTATCATGGAACGGCGCGCAGCCAGCGAGCCGGGCAGGGCCTACGTCATCGCCTCGCCTGGTGATCCCGTGCCTTCGCCCGTCCGCCTGTGGCAGGAAGAAGTGCACAAACCCGGCATCTACGACCTGGAAGTCGATACGTCGCTGTTGAGCCCGCAGCACTGCGCCGGAGCAATCCAGCAGCATCTCACCGGCGCACCGCAGCCATCGGCGTTCCAGACCTTGGCGCAATTGGCGATTGGCGGACAGTAGAGGTCAGTTCTCCAGCGCCGCGCTAACTTGCTTGTCGCATCTTCGACCAAACCGGAAGAGGCCGACCTGGATCAATGGAAAGACCGTACGCGGCTTTCGGCGCGGTCGCATCCCCTGGCCGCGCATGCTATGGCCGGCACATGTCGACTTGGCCCCCGGACTCCACAGCGCCTCGTTCCACCTGGTTCCTGAGTGGCGCCGGAGCAGCCTTTTCCCTCCCTGGCCTGATCCTTATCAGTTCGTTCGTTGGCTTCGCCGCCCTGGCGAAAGACGCCGGGGTCACAGCGACACAGGCCGCTTTCATGACCGGGACGGTGTGGGCGCTGCCATCGATGGTCGTGCTGGTGGGCGCGGTCGCATCGGGGACGGCACTGCCTGCGGCCATGTTCGCCGTCACATTGTCGGCCATACGTCTGATGCCGATGGTGATGGCGCTGGTACCCGAGATGCGCACCGGGAAGACCCGGCAGCATGTGCTCTATCTCCTCTCGCATTTTGTGGCTGTAACGTCCTGGGTGCTGGCCATGGAGCGCCTGAAGCGCGTCCCGCCTAGCATGCGTACGACATATTATGCCGGCGTTGGCGGCACGCTGGTGACCACGAACATCATCGTCGTGACGGTCGTCTATGCGGTGGCGGATGCGCTGCCGTCCGCGGTTTCAGCGGCGTTGCTGATGTTGACGCCGATGTATTTCCTGACTTCGTTGTGGGGTTCCGCACGCGAACGGGTAGGGCATGTGGCAATGGTCCTGGGCCTCGTCCTCGGGCCGCTCTTCCACATCTTGCTGCCGCGGATCGACTTGCTGGCCGCCGGACTTGTCGGTGGCATGGTCGCCTATGGCTGGCACCTATGGCGGCGCAAGGCATGAGTTATCTTTCCAACGGTGCCTGGTGGTGGCCATACCTGTTCATTCTCCTTGCCGGTTTCGCCGCAACCGATGTATGGCGCTTCCTGGGTGTCTATCTCGGCGGGAAGCTTTCTGAAGATTCAGATCTGTTGGTGCTGGTTCGCACCATGGCGACCGCGCTTGTCGCCGCCGTCATCGGCAATTTGATTGTCTTTCCAGGCGGTGCGCTTGCGCATACGCCGCTTGCCTTGCGGATAGTGGCGGTGGCCCTGGGCTTCGTCGCCTATCTGGCGTCGGGAAAGCGCATGGTCGTCGGCATTGCCACGGCCGAGCTTCTGCTGCTGGCCGGACTTTACCTGAACTTTTGATTGCTCATCGCGTCAGGCCGCCAGAGCCGCTCGGATCTTTTCGGCGTTCCCGGCCAGCACTTCGGGTTTCTCCATCTCACCGCTATGCGGCTTCAACGGGATGTCGTCGAAGCGCGGGATGACATGGACATGCAGGTGGTAGACGGTCTGGCCGGAGGCGGGCTCGTTGAATTGCAGGATGGTGACGCCGTCCGCATCGAGCGCCTTCTTGACTGCCAGCGCCACTTTCTGGACCACGGTGAAAAGCGGGCCGAAGGTCGACGGGTCGGCATCGAGCAGATTGCGCGACGGCGCTTTCGGCACAACCAGCGTATGGCCGGGTCCTTGCGGCATCACATCCATGAAGGCGACGACGGCGTCGTCTTCGTAGACCCGGTGCGAGGGAATTTCTCCACGCAGGATCTTGGCGAAGATGTTGTTGGTCTCATAGGCGGTTTCAACCATGGCGAACGCTCCGGATTTTGCCTCGCGTCCCGTGTAGCGAAGCTGTCCCGGAGCGGCAAGACGATGGCACGGGCGATCAGGAGAGACCGCCACGGCAGAAGGCCTGCTACTCCTCGAGATCCTTGCGAAACGGCGTGTGTTCTTCGAGATATTCACCCATCCGCTCCACTTCGCGCCGCTCGCGCTGGAGGTAGTCGGCCACCGCATTGCGCAGGCCGGGGTGCGAAATGTAGTGGGCGGAATGCATCGTCACCGGCCGGTAGCCGCGCGCCAGCTTGTGCTCTCCCTGCGCGCCGGCCTCGACCACCTTCAACTTGCGTTCGATGGCGAAGTCGATGGCCTGGTGGTAGCAGACCTCGAAATGCAGGAAGGGGTGATCCTCGATGCAACCCCAGTTGCGGCCGTAGAGCGCGTCCGAGCCGATGAAATTGATGGCGCCGGCCACGTAGCGCCCGTTTCGCCGGGCCATCACCAGCAGGATATCGTCGGCCATGCGTTCGCCGATCAGCGAGAAGAACTGGCGGTTCAGGTAGGGGCGGCCCCATTTGCGGCTGCCGGTATCCATGTAGAAGGCGAAGAAGTCGTCCCAGGCCTTTTCGGTCAGGTCCTTGCCGGTCAGCCAGTCGATGGTGATGCCGTCGGCAAGTGCTTCGCGCCGTTCCTTCTTCATCGCCTTGCGCTTGCGCGAGGCGAGCGTGGCGAGAAAATCGTCATAAGTCGAAAAGCCTTCGTTGAAGAAATGGAATTGCTGGTCGGTGCGGTGCAGGAAACCGGCGGCCTCGAGCGTTGCGACATCGCTCTCCTGCGCGAAGGTGACGTGCGCCGAGGACAGGCCGAGCTTGTCGGTTACCATTTTAAGGCCGGCGGCAAGCCCCGCCTTCACCGCATCCGGATCCTCGCCCTTGCCGACAAGCAGGCGAGGGCCGGTTACCGGTGTGAACGGCACGGCGCATTGCAGTTTCGGATAATAGCGACCGCCGGCGCGCTCGAAGGCGTCAGACCAGCCGTGGTCGAACACATATTCGCCCTGGCTGTGCGATTTGAGATAGCAGGGGACGGCGCCCAGCAGCCCGCCTTGCGCGGTCTCCAGCCGCAAATGATGCCCCTGCCAGCCGGTGCGTCGCACGGCGCAGCCGGAATCTTCCAGCGCGCTTAAAAAGGCGAATGAAACGAGAGGGTTATAACCACTTTCCGCATCGTCGCGCGTGGTGCCGGCAAAGCCGTTCCACTCCTCGCAGGTGAAGGCGCCGATGCCTGACGCGATACGGATCGAATAGTCCGCATTCGCAGTTTGCCCGTCGCCATCGTCGCCCTGATCCATGAGGCTTATTTAAGCTCCATCCGGGCCGCTACAAGTCACGTTTCAGACACCCCGCTCAAGCCACATTGACCAGCTCGGGTTCGAACCCTTCGAACGTCATCTGGTCGGCATATCTGAAGGTCAGGTCGATCGCGGGCTGGTCATGCACCGTCCAGGTGATGACAGGCATTTTGAGCTTTTCACGCACGAAGGCGACGAACGGGTTCGGCAGGTCGCCGGCGGCGTAGGAGGTGAAGGATAGCTCATGCGCCAGCATGGAAAAATGCGCCTCGATCAGCTTGAGGTCCTTGCCATAGGCGGTCAACCCAGCGGGTATGCCGGCTGCATGTTTCGGGAAATCACGGATCAGCCAGTGATCGAACGACATGATCGCCGCCTTGCCCTTGTAGCGCCTGAGCATCTTGCCGACACACGCCACCAGGCCTTCATCGCGGCCGGGAACCCCTTTCAGCTCGACGACCATGGGCACGCGGCCATCGACGAGATCGAGCGCTTCCTGCAGCGTCGGCAAGCGGTCGGATGTGCCGCCAACCTTGAGCGCGGTCAGCTCGGCCGCGCCGCGCTGCCACACGAAACCGTCCTCTCCGGTCAGCCTTTTCAGGTCGTCATCATGGATGATGATGGGAACGCCATCTGAAGACAGATGCACGTCGCATTCGATGGCGTAGCCCCGATCGGCCGCGGCAGTGAAGGCGGACAGCGTATTTTCCCAACGCGTCTTGTTCATGTCGTGGAAGCCGCGATGGGCAACGGGCCGGGCAGTCAGCCAGGATATGTCGGTCATGTCAGGCCTTCGTTCATTCGACTTCGAAGATGGCTTCGATTTCCACCGCGGCATTAAGCGGCAGGGAGGCTGTGCCGACGGCGGAGCGGGCGTGTTTGCCGCGCTCGCCAAGGGCGGCGACCAGGAAATCCGAAGCGCCGTTGGCAACCAGATGCTGCTCGACAAAGTCGGGGGCAGAGGCAACGAAGACGGTGATCTTCACCAGCCGGCTGATCTTCTCCAGGTCGCCGAGCGCGGCCTTGGCCTGCGCCAGAAGGTTGATCGCGCAGTATTTCGCCGCGTCCTTGCCGCTTGCCGTGTCGACGTCGCGGCCGAGCAGGCCGCTGGCCTGCAGCTTGCCGTCCTTGAGCGGCAATTGCCCGGCGGTGAACAGCAGATTGCCCGACCTGCAATAGGGAACGTAGTTGGCGGCAGGTGCGGCGGCGACAGGAAGCGTCACGCCGAGTTCGCTTAGCCGCTTTTCGATTGTTTCACTCATTGCTTTTCCCTATTGCTGGAAGACGCCGCGCCGGCGGGGCCGAAATTGCTATTTTTGCCTCGCTTCCGCCATGACTTTTTTTAAGCTGGACCATCTTTCCCTGCGGCCTGCCATCAGCCGCGACGATCGGAGTACCTCATGCGCGCAACGCGCCTTGCATTCCATGCCGTTCTGTTGTCGGCGGTGTTCCCGATAGTCCCCGCCTTCGCCGTCCCGGCGCTGCAGGCGCATCGCGCCGTGTATGACCTTACCCTCAAGAAGGCCTCAGACCGCTCGGGCATAACAGGCATATCCGGTCGTATGGTCTACGAATTCAACGGTTCGGCCTGCGAAGGCTATACGGTGAAATTCCGTTTCGTCACCCAGATCGTCACCAACGACAATACGCGATTGACCGACCAGCAGACGACGACTTTCGAGGATGCCGAAGGCAAGACGTTCTCATTCGTGACCAAATCCTTTGTCGACCAGAACCTCGACAAGGAGGTCAAGGGTATCGCCACGAAAGACCAGAAGGGGCTCAAGGTCGATATCGACAAGCCCGAGAAGAGCAGTCTGGAACTCGCCGCCACCCAGTTTCCGACCCAGCATCTGGTCGAACTGATCGGCAAAGCCGAAAAAGGCGAGAATTTCTACCAGACCAACCTGTTCGACGGGTCGGAGGACGCCAACAAGGTGATGGCGACCACCATCGTCGTCGGCAAGAAGACCGAAGCCGACAAGGCCGATCCGGAGGCTCCGGCGCTCGCCAAGCTCGCCACCGACAAATACTGGCCGGTCGATATCGCCTATTTCGATGACAGCGCCAAGAACGGCGAAGAAGTGCCGGAATACCGGATCAGCTTCAAGCTGCACGAGAACGGCATCACCCGCGATCTCACCATGGACTATGGCGACTTCTCGATGACCGGCAAGCTTGTCAACCTGTCGCTGTTCGACCAGACCAAACCTTGCCCGGTCTCGAAATAGCGGGATTGCGCAATTGAACTGGCCCAGGCGGGCTTGATGGCGGTCTACGTCGACGCGGCGATCTGGAAATGGGCCGGCCATCGCTGGTGCCACCTGATGGCTGACGATACCGACGAACTCCATCGTTTCGCCGCCGTGCTTGGCGTCAAGCGCTCATCCTACCAGGGGCCGCCCAAGACATCGGCTCCGCATTATGACATAACCGGCTTCGAGCGCGACCGCGCGGTGCGGCTCGGCGCCATCGAATGCAGCCGCGAGGAGATCGTCGCGATCTTCCGGCGGGTGCGGGTGCCCAATGGAAAGGCCAAGCGATGACACCAACAGCCTTTCTCGCCTATTGCGCCGCCGTCACACTCGCCGCCGCCACGCCTGGACCCGCGATGTTCACGGTCATCACCAATGGTGTGTCGCGCGGCTTCCTGCGTGCCTTCATGGCCGGCGTCGGGGTCGCCGCCGGCGATGCCGTGCTGGTCACCCTGGCGCTGCTCGGGCTGGTGGCGCTGGCGCAGACCTTCGAATGGATCTTTCTCCTGCTGAAATATGCTGGCGCCGCCTATCTGATCTTTCTCGGCATCAGGATGTGGCGCGCCTCGGCAGCGCAATCGAATGAGCCGCGGACGGCGGAGGCGGCATTGTCCCGGTCCTTCTTCCTCGGCGCGTCCATTGCGCTCGGCAACCCCAAGGCGATTCTGTTCCACGCCTCGATCATGCCGCTTATCCTCAACCTCGACACGCTGACATTTGTCGATGGCCTGCTGGTGGTGGCCACCGTCATCAGCGTCAATATCCTGACCATGGGTGTCTATGCGGCGCTTGCCGGCCGGGCTTCGGGCTGGTTCACGACACCGAAGCGT
>NZ_PNOT02000277.1 GCF_002879535.1 Mesorhizobium intechi | reverse complement strand
ATGCTGAACACCTCGGAATTCGGCCACGGAATATGCCAGAAGGTGATGATGATCGCCTCCGGCAGCCGCTCACGGATCATTCGCGGCAGCAGCGCAAAATGGTAGTCCTGGACCAGCACGATCGGCCGCTCGTTGCGGGCTTCCGCGACGACGGTGTCGGCGAATTTGCGGTTGACCGACTCGTAGGCCTCCCAATCCGAGGCACGGAATATCGGCCGGGTGAAGGCGATATGGCACAGCGGCCAGAGTCCTTCATTGGCAAAGCCGAGATAATAGCCTTGCTGTTCTTCCTCGCTCAGCCAGACACGACGCAGCGTGTAGGAAGGATCGTCCGGCGGCACCTCGACCCGATCGTTCTTGTCGACCACCAGCTTGTCGGCCGAACCACCGCCATAGGCGATCCACGTACCCGCACAGGCGCGCGTGATCGGCTCCAGCGCCGAGACGAGCCCGCTCGCGGGTACGACGAGCTGGATGTCGTCGCCCTCGCGGTTGTGGATATACGGCTCACGGTTTGAGACGACGATCACCTGGGCATCGGGAAGTTCGGCCGCCAGGATGTGACGCAGCGTTTCGGGCGACCACTGCACCAGTGCCGCGGCCGCCGACTGCCCGTTCTTCTCGAACTCCGGCAATGGGCCGCGAACACGGTCAACCTCCGCAGCGGCCAGCCTGCCCTTGCGCGCCCGCAACGCCATCGTCACCAGTACAATAACCAGGACGCCGATGGCTGCAACAACGAAGAGCCACAATGCGAATATGGGTACGACTAGATACGAACTGTTGTCGGGCATTGAAATCGATTACCTTTCAATGGGATACCGCAGCGGCTTTATGGGCTGAGTTTCGGCACCCCATGGCGTGGTGGTCAAACGCTCACGGTGCAGGATGGTTCCGATTTTTCAGCTCCTGACCACGAGTGGCACCAGCCCCTCATGCCGTTCGGCAAGAAAGGCGCCGACCCGATCTCCCACGCGCTGGAACGTCAGATCCACTGCCGCCTGCCCCACCGAAAGATGGCGGATGACGAGGTTGTCGATGCCGATCGGCAGGCGCGGCCGGGTCACATGGATTTCGCCTGTCCAGCCGTCGATCTGCAGGCCGAGGCACGATTGCATGAGCATGAAGGCCGAGCCGGCGGACCAGGCTTGCGGCAGGCAAGCCACCGGATAGGCGATCGGCGCTTCGCCGGCCGCGCGCGTGAAACCGCAAAACAGTTCCGGTAGCCGCATATTGAAATGGACGGCGGATTCGAAGGTGCCGCTCATCAGCCGCACGACGCTGTCGCGGCTGCCGTACCGCGCCAGTCCGGCAGCGCAGATCGCTGTATCGTGCGGCCAGATGGAGCCGTTGTGGTAGGACATCGGATTGAAGAAGATCGCGTCGTCCGCCAGCGTCCGCAGCCCCCAGCCGGAATGAAACGAGGCCGACAGCAGCTGGTCGGCGACCGCGCGCGCGCGATCCGGACGGGGAAGGCCGACATAGAGCAGGTGACCGGCATTGGACGTGCGCACCTTGCAAGGTTTACCATCGCCGTCCAGCGCCAGCGCATAGTAGCCGAGGTCTTCCATCCAGAAATGACGCTCGACTTCTTGGCGAATGGCGTCGGCGCGTATTTCCCAGCTCTCGGCGCGTTCCGCCTCGCCACGCAGACGTGCCAGCTTCGCCAAACCCTGGAACGCCGCGAAGACGTAGCCCTGCACCTCGACCAGCGCGATCGGCCCCTTGGGGATGCGGCCATCGGCGTGAAACACGGAATCGAAACTGTCCTTCCATCCCTGGTTGGCAAGGCCGGATTCCGCGGCACGCTGGTAGGTGAGGAACCCCGTCGGCCGGCTCGCCGTTTCGATCCATTGGGCCGCGGCGCACAGTGAGGGCCACAGCGTATCGATGAAGGCCGTGTCGCCGGTGCGATCCGCATAGGCGCAGGCAAGATGGATATAGAGCGGCGTCGTATCGACGCCGCCATAATAGCGGCCGAACGGCAACTCGCTCAGCGCCACCATCTCGCCCTTGCGGGTCTCGTGCATGATCTTGCCAGGCTCGGAATCGCTGAAGGGAGAGGTCTCGGTCGCCTGATGCTGAGCGAGAAAGGCCAGGACACCGCGCGCCAGACCGGGATTGAGCCAAAGCATCTGCAAGGCCGAGATCACGCCATCTCGACCGAAGGCGGTGGAGAACCAGGGAATGCCGGCATAGGGATAGGGCCCGGTCGCAAGTTCCGTGGTGAGCAGCGCTACATCGGCGCGCGCCCGCTCCATCCAGTCGTTGAAGACGCGGCCGGAACTGTGCAGCGTCGCGCCATGCCGGCGCTTGGCGCGCATGCCGAAACGAGCGCGGGCGGCAGCCGCGCGAAACCGGCGGCTTTCGGGGCGATCGTCCGTCGCATTGCCCACTTCCACATAAAGCGTCTGGCTGCTGCGCTTGGTGACGGCGATGATGAAATCGGCCCGCTCGGAAGTCAGTTGATCGGGCGTCTGTGAGAAGGAAATCGCCGATGTCCGCACGACCTTGTCCAGGCCTTCGTAGCGAAGCACGACCGCGTTCCCTCTGATCTCGGCGGTATGGGCGGTTCCACGCTTCGAGCGAGTCGAGCCCCGGACCTCGAACATGTCGCGGAAATCGGCGGCAAAACGCAGCGACAGTAGGATCGTCGAATGCTCACGGCTGTAGTTGGAGAGCGTTATACGCTCATACAGCCTCTCCTCCCACAACAGCCGCACGCGCTCGATATGCATGGCGCCTTGCGGAATCTGGCGGCCAGCGGCGCTCTCTATCGGCAGGTTGGTGAGGTTGGCGGTGAAGAGCACATTGTCCTGGCTGAGCGATGCGCCCAGCAACGACGTCGACCGCCCGCCGACGGTAAGGCGAAATTCGGAGAGCACGCGCGTGTCGTCGCGGAAGAACCCATCGCCGACACCGCGTATATCGCCATAGGCATCGGCAACGGCAAAGCAATCGCCATGCTTGAGCGCGAACAGCCGATGCGGCTCCCTCGGTGCGGTTTCGTCCAGGGAAGCCAGAGCTATGGCAGGATCAAGCTTGCGCTCGTCGAGTTGGGTGATGGTCAACAGGATGGTCCCGTGCTGGGGTTTTCGGACGGGTGAAGGCCTAGGAAGCTCTGCTTTGCTCATGGCCGTTGCGCAGGCGGGAGTAAGCCTCGACGTAGTCCCTGGCCATTCTGTCGGCTGAAAACCGCCTTTCGAACACCGCCCTGATGCGCCGCCTGTCGAGCTGCAGGAGAGCCGGCATCGTGGCGACCGCATCCTCGATGGTTTCGACGACGAAGCCGGTAACCCCGTAGTCGACGATTTCGGGCATGGCGCCGCAACTCCAGGCCATGACCGGGGTTCCACAGGCCATCGCCTCGATCACGGCAAGACCAAAAGGTTCGGGCCAATCGATGGGAAACAGCAGGGCGACCGCATTGCCAAGAAAGCTGCTCTTCTGGTTCTCGCCGATTTCGCCGACGTATTCGACCCGGTCGCCATCGATCAACGGTTGGACGACCTCCTCGAAATAGGCGCGGTCGCCATCGCCGATCTTGGCCGCTAGCTTGAGCTTCAACCCGGTGCGGCGGGCGATCTCGATCGCCCGGTCCGGCCGCTTATCGCGCGACATCCTGCCGAGAAAGGCAAGATAGCCGCCATCCGAACCCGCCTCGAAATCGGGTTCGTAGAGATCGACGGGCAGGCCGTGATGGATCGTGGCAAGCCAGTTGGCGGACGCAAACCGCGCCCGCTGGCTGCGCGATATGGAAACCATCGGGAAGCGCGGGAAGCGGTCATAGGCCTGCGCGAGATCCGCGTAGTCGAGCCTGCCGTGCGGCGTCGTCACCGTGCGCTGCGGCATGTCGCGGAAAAATGGGAAATGCAGGAAATGGCTGAGGTGGAAGTGAATCACGTCAAAATCGTCCGCGCGTTTCCTCACCTCGTCAAGCATCGACAGATGCGCCGCGATCTCGGACTTCAGCGGGCGCGGGTCGAGGCGAAGCGCCCGCTCGCGGCAGGGCACGAGTTTAGCGGAGGTCTTCGTGTCGCCGCTGGCGAACAGCGTCACGTCGTGGCCGAGGTCGACGAGGGCTTCGGTCAGGTAGGAAATGATGCGCTCGGTGCCCCCGTAGAGCCTTGGCGGAACGGATTCGTACAGTGGCGCGACATGAGCGATCTTCATGGCCCGGCCTTCCCTCAATGCGCTGGTCATGGAACGAAATGCTTCAGCCGCAGGATCGTTCCGACTCATTGGCGGGTGCGGCGAAATGATCGAAGGATATTTGATGTCCGATCATGCCGCCCTATTTCCTTTTGGCCGCCGAATTTGCACGCACGGCGGGCCAGGGAGGCTTCGGTGGAACCCAAGGATGTGCTGGAACCCAGGGACATTGCAGCCCGCCGCCTGAGCATGGTCATCGAACAATATGTCGAAGCCAGAAAACGGCGTTATGACTTCGTGTCGACGGATCAGGCCGCCAGGGTGATCCGCAAGATCCTGAAACCCGCGGACCCACCCCTCTCCGACCGTAAGCTGGACGATATGGTCGCCGCCGTCGCCGTCAAGAACGGCCTGGCGATCATCTTCGATCGTGGCGTCAGAGCACCGACCGATGACGCCGCAGCCGACCTGAGCAGAAAGGAACCGGCCATGCGAACACCAAGGGAGACTCCCGATGTTGCCGGCGCGGTGGACGCCATTCTGGCCACCCAGACCGCCCCTGTCTCCCAAATTACGCCGCTGTCAATGAGCGCGCTGATCTCGCTGCTGCGCGAACGGACCGGCACCACGCGATCGGACGCGGACCTGGAAGGCCTGATCGCCAAGAAGGCCGCCGTCCTGGACGTGCATTTGTCGCGGAACGGCTGACCGTCGATCGCGACGGGCCGCGGAGGCCTGCGGGCCAGCCGAAATGTCCTCGCTCGCGATATTCGGTTACAGCCGAAAGCCACGGATCGGCCCACAACGCCCTCGAACGAATCCTGTGTGCGTCCTTTCCCATGATCGGCACATACTGTAATTGCCTGCAGGTTCAGGCTGCCGCGCTTCAACTGGGGGCCGGACTGGCCTCAACCTGAACGTTATCCGATCGGGTTTTTCTACAAGAGCGTGTGTTTCGTCCAATGGCCGATAATTTTGGTTCGACGTCGGAACGCTCGTCGAAGGACTACCTGGCTTTCCTTGACGGGCTCAGGGCCATCGCGATCCTGTCAGTAGTGTTCTACCATCTGTATGGCGACCGCCTCCCCAATGGTTTTTTAGGGGTTGATGTTTTCTTCGTAATTTCCGGTTTCGTCGTCAGCTATACGGTGTCGAGGCGCTACCGGCGCCAGTCCGCTTTTCATTTTGTCTTGGATTTTTACGCGCGCCGATTCACAAGAATCATGCCGGCGCTGTTGGTATGCTTGCTGTTTACCGCGCTCGCCACCTTTCTGTTTGTTCCCGACGCTTGGCTCAGCACGTCAATCAGCAAAACCGCTTCTTCCGCTTTCGTCGGCCTGAGCAACATCTTCCTGGCCAAGGGAACCGACTATTTTTCACCCGTGACCGAGTTTAACCCATTCACCCACACCTGGTCTCTTGGGGTTGAGGAACAATTCTACATTGTCTTCCCGCTGCTGTTTTTTCCTTGGGTTATAGGACCGCGCGGCAAGCGATTCTCGGCGCTTGTTTATGGTGCGCTCGCCCTCGTGTCGGTGGCGATATGGCTGCATCTTCTGGCTGCGAGTCCGCTTCAGGCGTTCTACATGCCCTATGCCCGCTTCTGGCAGTTGGCATGCGGCATATTGTGCTTTCAGCTTGTCGGCCGGATTGGGGAACGGACGGGCTTCGAAAGGCATTGCAATCTTGCAGCCACGATCGCGCTGATCGGACTCGTGTCAACATTCGCGCTCGACTTTGGCAAAGCCTACGATGGGCTTGAGAACATCGCTGCCGTTGCCTGCACGACTGTCTTGATCGGATGCCTCTACAATCTGGGACGTGATCGTGCGCCACACTTTGCGGTGTTGGAAATAAAGCCGGTCAGGTTCGTCGGATGGATCTCATATTCTCTCTACCTGTGGCATTGGCCCGTCTTCGTGATCGCAAGATGGACGATAGGCACCGAAACCACCGCCACAAAACTAGCTGCGTTGCTGGTGGCCGTGGCGTTCAGCCTCGGCTCGTATTTCTGGATCGAAACACCGACGCGTCAATTGCGGCTTCTGAGAACCGCCCCCGACATAGCTGTTGTCGCCCTCTTTCTGGCTGTCATCGCTGCTGCATTTTTCGGCTTCAAACTGATGCGCGACAATCGATATGAAATCGCCTTGAGCACGGTCATGAGGAATCGAGGCGAATGGTACGCGACCTCACCAGACACCTCTCCCCAGCCTCCTGGTTGCGCCGTCGTCACGGAAGCTGTGGAAGAAGCGCTGTTCTTCACCAAAGGCGGGTGCCCCGGCGAAGGGCGTAGCGAGACCCTGTTCGTGCTGGGCGACTCTCACGCAGGAGCCTACACTCCTCTCCTGAAGCGCTTCACGCTCGAAACCGGTATCCGGACAGTGGTGGTGTCGACCGCCGGTTGCCCGTTTGTCAGCTTGGATCTTCGCCACGACGCTGAGCCAACGTGCGCTCGTGCCACGACTGCCAGTGCGGCGTACATAGCCAAGATTGCCAAGCCTCGCGACCTGCTGTTCCTGCCCTCGCTTCGGCTGACCCGGCTTAGCCTTCAATGGGCTGCTGGCCCCGACAGCAGCCCGCAGAGCAGCGAGATGCAGAGGGAACAAGCCGTCAAGAACGCTATCGATCAACTTACCCCCCTCTCCAAGGCGGGACTGTCGATTGTTTTCGAAGGCCCAAAGCCAATCTTCAGGGCCCCGGCCTTTCGATGCAGCGATTGGTTCAATTCAATGAACCCGTCCTGTACCGACGGATTCGATATCGATCGAAAGTTGATCGAAAATCTTCGATCACCAATATTGAAGGGCTACGCTGAGATATCAGCGGCTCTGCCCAACATTCACGTCTGGGACCCTTTGCCTACGCTCTGCCCGCAAGTTACATGTTCGGCATTCAGGAACGGTCACCCGTTGTTCTTCGACGGCGATCATGTCACGGCCTATGCCAATTCGCTTCTGGTGGAGGACTTCGTGTCAGCGATCGAGTCCACAATCTCCAAAGACCAAGCAGCACGCTTCGGGATGTGAACCACGTACCGGCCGGCTTGGATCGCAGCAGTTCCACAAGCCCGTCCTGGTCGGGCGGCTTGCGCTTTGGACGCGGAACCGTGACACGCGGGTTGTAACGATCGCCATTCTTCTGATCGAAACTTGCGGAGCATTTCTGGTCACTGCGACGGCCCACTACGGTGGACTGCTTGTCTACGAACTAGGCGTGAACGTCGCCAAGACCGCGATCGCTGATTGACCGGTTCGCGCCCTGTCATGCACGGCTCCAGCTTTGGACATTTGCCTCCACCGACAATGATTCAGATCAAGGCGCTCCGTGCATGTGAAATCTAAAGAAGCCTGACGTTGGAAAAACTCCGGAGGGCGAACATGCAAGCGGAAGCCATAATGAGCAAGCCAGTGGTCGGCATAGACCCGTCGGCATCGATCGCCGAGGCCGCCGGGTTGATGCTCTCCAAAAAGGTCAGCGGCCTCCCCGTCATTCGCGCCGACGGTGGGTTGGTGGGGATCGTCAGCGAGGGCGATTTCCTGCGACGCGGGGAACTGGGCACGGAGCGCAAGCGCTCGCGCTGGCTGGAATTTCTGGTCAGCCCCGGAAAGGCCGCCGACGAATATGTCCGCGCCAATGGTCGACGGGTTGAAGAGGTGATGTCGCAAGATGTCGTGACGGCATCCCCTGCAGCATCACTTGCGAAAGTCGTCGAGCTCATGACGCGTCACCACGTCAAACGCATTCCGGTCATCCAAGCTGGCAAAGTCGTTGGCATCATCACCCGCTCTGATCTTCTGCGGGCATTGCTCGGCGTCCTTCCGGATGAAGCGGCTACGGTCATCGATGACGAACAGATTCGGCACAACATCGCTACCGAGCTGGCGAGGCATAAATGGGCTGGCAAAGATTTGATCAACGTGATGGTGGACAAGGGTGTGGTGACACTGAGCGGCGCCATCTTCGACGAACGCGAGCGCCAGGCAGCGATCGTCGCCGCCGAAAACGTCGCCGGCGTCAATGCTGTCAAGGACAATCTCTTCTGCGCCGATCCCGTGTCGGTCGTCCTTGTCTCGTAGCGGAGCTGACATTGAGCGAGGCACCATTGCCTCTCTGTGTCGCCAGTCCCCGCCCAAGTCTTCGCCTCGCTTAGGGCGCGATCAGGGGTATCAATGGTCGAAGGAGTAACAGGGCAAAGCCAAGATGCGCCGCGCCCGCAACTTTTTCTGCCAGTGTTTTGCCTCCGCGGAAGCCCCGCCCCAGCAACAGCCACACCGATCCAGTGGCTGCTGTCATCACCAGTAGCACACCCCAGAAGATCTCCAGCGCGCGCGGTTCGATGTTCATCGGCTCGATAGCCAGGCAATAGATGAAGGCCTTCGGGTTGAGAGCACTGGTCGCCGCAACAGAAATGGCGTCGCCACTTTTGGAAGCGTTGGTCCGGGCGCTCGCCGTCAGACGCAGGTCAAGAATGACGAGCCATCCGGCTGCCGCCAGCCTCAGTATTGAACGGCGTCGGGCGACACGAAGGGACGCAGCGAAAACCAGCACGCCGATGCGATCCCATATCCGCATGCCTGAGCGGCCAAAAGCTTGACTGCTTTCTCTCGCTTGACCGACCCCGCCATCAAAAGAGCGTTGGTTGGCCCTGGTGCGACAAACAGCAGGAATGCTTCCAGAAAAAATAGGGTGTCCAAACTGCCTGGTCCCGTGGAATGTAAACCTGTCAACTGCAGAACCTGGCTTGCGTTGACTCTCGTCAAAACACGGACAGCACGGCATCGTCCAGACTGAGTACTCGAATGATTACGGTTGGTGATTACGGTTGGCCGGCCGCATGCCGCAGTCGAGCGATCAGGTCGCTGTTGCGGCAATAGTCTGGCGGGTTGTCGGCCTGCTGATGTTCGTCGAGCCAAACCGAGCATTCGTCCTGGTGCCCGCAGGAGCGGCAGCGGTCCACCGCCCGGTTGGTGACGGCGGCATGATCTGCCACGACCTTCAATTGGCCGTCGACGCCCAGCTTCCGCATCATGCGGTCCATCAAGGTGGCTCTGGCATCAACCGAAATCAGGTAATCGAGAAAGGTCATGGTCATCACTCCTGCCTGCTGGCGATCATTGGCATGTTGGCGGCAGGCGGCGTTGATCTCGATCAACAGCCGGCATCGTTGCCGGTCCCTGAGCCGCCAACGGCGAGCATGGCGCTAAACCTTGGCCACAAGGCGATCGAGAAATGACCGCTGACTGGCAAGCGACGTCTTGCGGGCCCGGCTCTCTTGTCCGAAAAACCAGCGCTTGGTCGCCTCCGAGGCGAGTAGATAGAGCGCGGTAATTGCGACTAGCCCGGCAAGTACGGGCAGAGGCAAGGGCACGAAGCCGAACCAGGCTGCGAACGGCAGATAGGGGATCATGATCGCGACAATCGCGACAGCCAATGTAAGCCAGGCAAGCAACGGGCTTGGACGGCTCGCCCAGAAAGCCCGGTGCGTGCGCACAATGAGCACGATGGCAAGCTCCGTCAGCAACGACTCGACAAACCAGGCGGTCTGAAATGCGGCCTCCGTGGCATGCGCAAAGGACAAGAGGAATGTGAAGGTCGCGAAGTCGAACAGCGAACTGACCAGGCCAAAGCTGATCATGAACCGCCGCACAAAACGGATATCCCAGTGGCGGGGTCGGTGCAGTTGGTCGGGATCGACGTTGTCACTTGCAATGGCGAGTGAAGGAACGTCGGAAAGGAAATTATTGAGCAGGATCTGCTTGGCCAGAAGCGGCAGGAAAGGCAAGAACAGCGAGGCGACAGCCATGCTGATCATGTTGCCGAAATTGGCGCTGGTGGTGATGGAAATGTACTTCATCGTGTTCGCGAAGGTCTTGCGGCCATCGTCGACGCCGCGCACCAGCACGCCGAGATCCTGCTTGAGAAGGATGATATCGGCCGCCTCGCGCGCGACATCGACAGCGCTGTCGACCGAGATGCCTATGTCCGCCTCATGAAGGGCAGGCGCATCATTGATACCGTCGCCCAGGTAACCAACGACACGGCCCCTGCTCCGCAAAGCCTGAACGATGCGCTCCTTCTGGTTGGGGTCGATCTCGACGAAGAGGTCGGTGTGCTGCACGCCTGCGAAGAGCGCGCTCTTCGTCAATTTCGAAAGCTCCTCGCCGGTCATGATCCTGTCGGCGCGCAAGCCGATCGCCTGGGCGAGATGCGCGGCAACGTAACGGTTGTCGCCAGAAATGACCTTTACCGCGATGCCGCGCTGGGCGAGTTCGGCAAGCGTCTCCTTGACGCCTTTCTTTGGCGGGTCGAGGAAAAGCAGGAAGCCCGCGAAGGCGAGATCGATCTCGTCTTTCCTGCTGAAGGTTTTCTGGCCCTCAAACCGACGGATTGCCAGGCCCAGAACGCGGTAGCCGTCTGCGCTCCAGCGTCGGAATTTTTCATCGATTGCCGCCCGGTGCACTTCATTGAGAGGTTCCAGCCCCTTCGCTGTTCGGACGAAACCGCAGGTTTCGAGGACATTTTGCACGGCACCTTTGGTAATCAGAAGATCCTCGGCGTCCTTGTTCCGCACCACTACGGATAGTCGCTTGCGAATGAAATCATAGGGGATTTCGTCGACTTTCGTGAAGGCCGCCAATGCGACGCCCTCCCCTGGCGCACCGGCGATTGCTTCGTCCAGTGGATTCTTCAGTCCGGTCTGCAGGGTCGCGTTGAGACGTCCCCAGAGCAGGATATCGGTTGACGGATTGCCGTCGACATCGAGCCATCCATCCAGATGGATAACACCTTCCGTCAGCGTCCCCGTTTTGTCGGTACACAACAAATCCATGCTGCCCAGATTCTCGATGGCATCGAGACGGCGCACGATGACGCCATCGGCTGCCATCGTGCGCGCCCCTCGAGCCAAGGTCACGCTGATGATGGCCGGGAGAAGTTCGGGCGTAAGACCAACCGCCAGTGCCAGTGAAAACAGCAACGATTCAATGAGCGGCCGATGCAGCATCAGGTTGGCGAAGAACACCAGGATGACAATCGCCAGCATGATCTCGGTCATCAGATAGCCGAACAGCCGGATGCCCCGGGCAAACCCTGTTTCGGGGATCTGTCGCTCCAGGGCCGCGGCGATCGAGGCAAATTCCGTGCGGGTGCCGGTTGCTGCTGCAAGCACCGTTGCGGTGCCGCTACGGACGGATGTTCCCGTAAAGACCGCGTTGGTGCGCTGCGTGAGCGCGGCATCCGGCGCCGATCGCCCGGTTGTCTTCACGGCGGGAAAGGTTTCGCCCGTGAGCACGGCCTCGCTGACGTTGAAATCGCGCGCATCCAGAATGATACCATCGACAGGGATCAGGTTTCCGGCCGAAAGCCGGATCACGTCGCCCGGCACGATATCTTCGGCGGCGACCGAGCACTCGGCGCCGTCGCGCAACACGATAGCCTTGCGCGAAATACGCTGTTTCAGTGCTTCGGTCGCCCGCGACGCACCGTACTCTTGGGTGAAGCTCAGGACGCAGCTTGCCAGCACGATCGCGCCAATGATCACAGCCTCCTGGCCATCCCCGACGAAGGCCGATACGCAGGCCGCGAAAATGAGGATCAGGACCAGCGGGCTCCGGAACTGGCGGGCAAACACTGCCAAGGCCGACGCGCTTGAAGTCGACACGGGCGTGTTACGGCCGAATTTTGCGAGCCTCGATGCCGCCTCAGACGAAGCAAGCCCCGAGACTGAGGTCGCAAGGCGCCGCAGGAGGTCATTGGTCTCGATCGACCAATACGCACCATCCTCTGGTGAGACGGATTGCTGGTCGGGCTCGCCTATCATCAATACGACATGAAGCGGTTGATGCGGCTCTCTTCGATCAACGTGCGGGTAACGCCGCCGAACGCCCATTCCCGCAAGCGGCTATGGCCATAGGCGCCCGCGACGATGAGATCCGCATGGATCGAGCGTGCGAATGTCAGCAACCGGTCGCCATCGGCTTCACCGGCGATCAGCTCGGTTCGCGCCTTGATGCCATGGTGCTTGAGAAAGACCGCGACATCGGCGAGGCTGTCGCGAATGCTTTCGCCGCGGTCGGCGTCAATCGTCGCAATCACGACTTCGCTGGCTTTAGCCAGGAAAGGCAGCGCATCAGCCATCGCCCGCCGCGCCTCCCTGGTGTCCTTCCACGCGACAAGAACGGTTTTTGCAAGGACGTGCTCGACGCTGGTTGCGGCGACCAGAACCGGACGCCCGGCACCCAGCGTCAGGCTGCCGACATCCACAGCGCGAAACACATCGTCTCCTGCCTGACCGGTAACGATAAGGTCAGCTGCTCTGGCCGAAACGCTGAGGAAACGGGTCGGGCTGCAAACAGCTTGCCCCCATTCGCTCAGGATCGAAGCAGGAACCAGCCTTTCGAACTCGGCTCGCAGTTCTGCAAGCCTTTTTTCGATTTCCGTGCGCTGGATCTGCATGATTTCGCCTTCGTAGACCATGCCTTGGCCAGTCGCGACCAGCGGCGGGACGTCCGCGGCCGCCAGACCGATGAGACGGGCCCCAAACCGATCCGCCAGTGCGACCCCAGCCTTTACGATAGGTGCGGGAGGTGCATCCACGGCGAGGTTTACGATGATTGACTTGTAAGACATCGCGGGGCGCCTTTCTCAACGATGGAGTGCGTGATGAATTGCATTCGCCGGCGCCCAACGCCTTGATGCGCGTCAAAGATCGCCAACTGCGCCTGCGCGCAAAAACGTCGGCTCGATCCGTTTTGCGTGTGCAGCGAGAAGTGATAGGTAGCTCCGTAGCGTCTCGAACCCAGGAACTTCAGGTGATCAAAGACGAAGCGCTCAGTTTGTCGCCCGGCGGGACCACACTCAAATCACTGCTGTCGCGAATGTTCGATCAGGCTCCGGGATTTATCGCGCTCATGCGCGAGCCAGGCCACGTTTTCGAACTGACCAATGCCGCCTACCAGCAATTGATCGGCAACAGGCAAGTGGTTGGAAAGTCCGTCCGGGATGCCTTTCCCGAGCTCGAAGGACATCAGTTTTTCGACCATCTGGACCAAGTTTACATGACCGGCGAGCCCTATAGGGGCCACGCGGTCAAGGTTGGCCTTCGCAACACAACCGACGGGCCGATCGAAGAGCGCATCCTGGATTTTGTCTATCAGCCGATCAAGGGCGACGATGGGCGGATCAGCGCGATCTTCATTGAAGGCACGGATGTCAGCGAACTCTCCTTTGCAAATGACGCACTTCGGCTGCGCGAGGACCATTTGCGATCCATCCTGGCAACAGTGCCGGACGCAATGGTCGTCATTGACGAACAGGGCCGGATCCAGTCCTTCAGCACCGCTGCCGAAACGCTGTTCGGCTACCAGTCAAGCGAGGTCATTGGTCAAAACGTGAAAATGCTGATGCCCCCGCCTTACCGCGACGAGCATGATGCCTATCTGCTTCGCTACCTGACGACGGGAGAGCGCCGGATCATCGGGCTGGGCCGCACCGTGACCGGGGCACGCAAGGACGGCACGACATTCCCGATGGAGCTTTCCGTCGGCGAGATGCACCCGGGAACGGGACGTTTTTTCACGGGCTTCTGCCGCGACCTCACCGAACGCCACCGGGCAGAAGCAAGAATCCAGGAGCAGCAGCAGGAATTGCTGCATATGGCGCGGTTTACAGCACTCGGCGAAATGGCTTCGACGCTTGCTCATGAGATCAACCAGCCACTGACGGCGATCACGAACTATTTGAAAGGCAGCCGGCGACTTCTCGAGAACAGCAAGGAGGAAAATGCGCCCATGCTGCGGGACGCCGTGGAGAAAGCGGCCGAGCAAGCCCTGAGGGCAGGAAACGTCATCAGGCATCTGAGGGATTTCGTTGCAAGAGGCGAAAGCGAGCGCCAGGTCGAACGACTGCCGATCCTGATCGAGGAAGCTTCGTCCCTGGCACTGGTCGGAGCACGGGAGACAAACGTCCTCGTCAGCTACAAGCTCGACCCTGCCGCCGAATTGGTCTTGACCGATCGTATCCAGA
>NZ_PNOT02000297.1 GCF_002879535.1 Mesorhizobium intechi | reverse complement strand
GGCTCGCCCTGGATCGGCCTTTTGGCGGCGATCGCCATGGGGGCGCTGTTCTCGCTGCTGTTCGCCGTCATGACGCTGTCGCTGGCCACCAACCAGGTGGCGACCGGCCTGTCGCTGACGCTGCTCGGCCTCGGCCTCTCCGGCATGATCGGCACGAGCTTCGTCGGCCAGCCCGGTGTCAGGCTGCCCAATCTCGACATTCCAGGCCTAAGCTCCATCCCGGTCGTGGGCAAGCTGCTGTTCGGCCAAGATCCGGTGTTCTACATCTCGATCGCGCTGACCGCCGCCGTCATGTGGTTCCTGTTCAGGACACGAACCGGACTGACGCTGCGCTCGATCGGCGACAGCCACACCTCGGCGCACGCGCTCGGCATCAAGGTCATCCGCTACCGCTATTTGGCGGTGATTTTCGGCGGCG
Source organism: Mesorhizobium intechi (assembly GCF_002879535.1). Classification (GTDB taxonomy): domain Bacteria; phylum Pseudomonadota; class Alphaproteobacteria; order Rhizobiales; family Rhizobiaceae; genus Mesorhizobium; species Mesorhizobium intechi. Next base: position 13,601 of record NZ_PNOT02000297.1, on the reverse strand, counting down.
CCTGCGCCGGGCTCGCCGGAGGCCATCTGTCGCTTGTCTACACGCCGCAATGGGTCGAGAACATGACCGCGGGCCGGGGCTGGATCGCACTGGCGCTCGTGGTGTTCGCTTCGTGGCGGCCGTGGCGGGTGCTGGCCGGCGCCTACATCTTCGGCGCGGTGTGGATCGGCCAGCTTCATGCACAGGCTTTTGGCATTCCAGTGCCCTCGCAGATGCTTTCTTCTCTGCCCTATCTGGCAACCGTCGTGGTTCTCGTTCTAATCTCGCGCAACAAGCGTCTGACGATGATGAACACGCCGGCATCCCTGGGGCAGCCATTCGTTCCGGATCGTTGACAAAAACAAGAAGACGGGAAGCTCCAAGGCTTAACACAGAGAGGTAACACGATGAAAAAACTGCTTATTGCCCTGATGACGACGACAGCGGCACTGTCGCTGGCCGCGTCCGCAGAGGCTGCCGACAAGTTGAAGGCCTGCTGGGTCTATACCGGCCCGATCGGCGATTTCGGCTACTCCTACCAGCACGACCAGGGCCGGCTCGAAGTCGAGAAAGCGCTCGGCGACAAGGTCGAGACCGCCTATCTGGAGAACGTCTCCGAAGGTCCCGATGCCGACCGTGCTTTCGAACGCCTGGCGCGCGAAGGCTGCAAGCTGATCTTCGGCACATCGTTCGGCTTCATGGATGCCGAGGTAAAGGTCGCCAAGAAATTTCCGAAGGTGATGTTCGAGCACGCCACCGGCTACAAGACCGGCGACAATCTCGGCATCTACAACGCACGCTTCTACGAAGGCCGCTACGTGCTCGGCCAGATCGCGGCCAAGGAATCGAAGTCCGGCGTTGCCGGCTACATCGTCTCCTTCCCGATTCCCGAAGTGGTGATGGGCATCAACTCCTTCATGCTCGGCGCGCAGTCGATCAATCCGAACTTCAAGGCCAAGATCGTCTGGGTCAATTCGTGGTTCGATCCGGGCAAGGAAGCCGACGCCGCCAAGGCGCTGTTCGACCAGGGTGCCGACATCATCGTCCAGCACACCGATTCGACCGCCGCCCTACAGGTCGCCGAGGAACGCAAGCTGCACGGCTTCGGCCAGTCGTCCGACATGATCAAGTTCGCGCCGAACGCGCAGCTGACCTCGCTGACCGACGAATGGGGTCCGTACTACATCAGCCGCGTGCAGGCAGCCATCGACGGCACCTGGAAGCCGGACAATGTGTGGCTCGGCATCAAGGACGGCGCGGTCAAGCTTGCGCCTTACACCAACATGCCCGACGACGTGAAGGCAATGGCCGAAGCGACCGAGAAGAAGATCGCCGGCGGCTGGAACCCCTTCACCGGACCGATCGCCAAGCAGGACGGCTCGGCGTGGCTAAAGGACGGTGAAGTCGCCGATGACGGCACGCTGCTCGGCATGAATTTTTACGTGAAAGGCGTGGATGACAAGCTGCCGCAGTAAGCGGCATCACATCTGGAACAGGAAAGGGCGCCGCGAGGCGCCCTTTTCATTCGCCGTGACGGAACGCTCAGACGGCCGAACCGTAGAGGTCGTAGGCGTCGGCGCGCTCGATCTTGACGGTGACGATGTCACCGGCACGCATCGGGCGGCGCGACTGGATGTGGACCGAGCCATCGATCTCGGGCGCGTCGTATTTGGTGCGGCCCTTCGCCGATGTGCCATGCGCTTCGTCGATCAGCACCGGCAAGCGCTTGCCGACCTTCCTGGCCAGCTGCGTCGCCGAAATCTTCTGCTGGCGCTGCATGAAGCGGTGCCAGCGTGCTTCCTTCACGTCCTGCGGAACCTGCTCGAGGCCGAGGTCGTTGGAGCGGGCGCCCTTGACGGGTTCGTACTTGAAGCAACCGGCACGGTCGATCTTGGCCTCGTCCAGCCAGTCGAGCAGCATCTCGAAATCCTCATCCGTCTCGCCGGGGAAGCCGACGATGAAGGTCGAGCGGATAGCGAGATCCGGGCACACGTCACGCCATCCGCGGATGCGCTCCAGCGTCTTTTCGCCATGTGCCGGCCGGCGCATGTTTTTCAGCACTTGCGGCGAGGCATGCTGGAACGGGATATCCAGATAGGGAAGGATTTTTCCTTCGGCCATCAGCGGGATGACGTCGGCGACATGGGGGTAGGGGTAGACATAGTGCATGCGCACCCAGATGCCGAGCTTGCCCAATTCCTCCGAGAGATCGAGGAATTTCGCGCGCACTTCTCGATCGCCGAACATCGACGTCTGGTACTTGATGTCGATGCCGTAGGCGCTGGTGTCCTGTGAGATGACGAGGAGTTCCTTGACGCCTGCCTTGGCCAGTTTTTCGGCTTCGCGCAGCACATCGGCGGCCGGGCGCGAAACGAGATCGCCACGCAGCGCGGGAATGATGCAGAAGGTGCAGCGGTTGTTGCAGCCTTCCGAGATCTTCAGGTAGGCATAGTGGCGTGGCGTCAGCTTGACGCCCTGCGGCGGCAGCAGATCGATATAGGGATCATGCGAGGGCGGAGCTGCCTGATGCACGGCTGCCATGACGCTCTCGTAGGCCTGCGGCCCGGTGATCGCCAGCACATTGGGATGCTTTTCGCGGATTACGTCCGGCTCGGCGCCGAGGCAGCCGGTGACGATGACCCTGCCGTTTTCCGAAAGCGCCGAACCGATGGCGTTGAGCGACTCGTCGCGGGCGGAATCGAGGAAACCACAAGTGTTGACCACGACGAGATCGGCGCCATCATGCTTGCGGGCGATCTCATAGCCTTCGGCGCGCAGGCGCGTGATGATGCGCTCGGAATCCACGAGCGCCTTTGGGCATCCGAGACTGACGAAACTGACGCGAGGGGCGGACATAGGCAAGTTTCCAATGGGGGCACGGGCCGAACTGCTGGTCCAGCCTCAAATCGCTGTTAAATGTCGGTCTGCGGCGCATGGCAGGAGCCAATACGCGCGGCGCAATAGCATGGGTTGCGCAATCAAGCAAACCGGCCGACGGGCTGGTTCGCGCCTTCGGATGGCTCAGTGGCCTCCGGACCCGAACCAAGGCGCCAGGAAAGCGAAGTGCTCGGGGAATTGTTGCACGGCCCCGTCGAGCAGCATCTTGACCGCGACATAGAGGATGATTGCCAGGCCGATATAGGCAATCCAGCGGTATTTGTGCAGCAGGCGCGCAACGAACGATGCGGCAAAGCCCATCAAGGCGATCGACAGGGCGAGTCCGATGATCAGCACCGTCGGATGGTTCATGGCCGCGCCGGCCACGGCCAGGACATTGTCGAGCGACATCGAAACGTCGGCGATGACGATCTGCCAGGCGGCCTGCGAGAAGGTCTTGCCGGATCCCTTGCCGCCGACGACGCCGTCCTTGTCGAAATCGCCATTCGACAGCGCTTCGGTCGCGTCGCGCTCGTCATCTGCGCTGACGCGCAATTCGCGCCACATCTTCCAGCAGACCCACAGCAACAGCAGGCCGCCGGCGATTAGCAGCATCGGGCCGATGGTCAGCAGCCATTGCGTGATCAGGGCAAAGAAAATGCGAAGCACGGTGGCCGCCGCGATGCCGACCAAAATGGCGCGCTTGCGCTGGGCGGCTGGCAGGCCGGCCGCAGCGAGGCCGATGACGATGGCATTGTCGCCCGCAAGCGCAAGGTCGATTGCGATGACCTGAAGAAGAGCCGATACGCCCGCGGCGGTAAATATTTCCATCGACCGGGAAGCCCTTCGCCGAGTGTTCGTTGTCGATTGTCCAGACGGGCCTAAAGGCATGGTCCGCTGGCGTCAAGACGTCGCGACAGACAACACTCGAAAACCACTTTCGTGCCAAGGGGTATTACAGGGGATTCCTAGCGGCTGCCCGCATGTGAGCCGAAGCTACGCAAGCGCACGAAAAACTAATCGTAGAGATTGTACTTCGCCCAGTCGGCTTCCGGAATCTCGTCGCCGATCCGGTAGCGCAGCTGCAGGACTTCCATATGGTCCGGCCCGGTCTGGCATTTGAATTTCAACCGGTACCACTGTCCCTTGCTGCGGAACGCCGCACCCGGACTCCTGATCGCATCGGTGCCCATCTCGGGCGTCGCAAAGGCGTAGGCGACGACCCGGTCGGCCTTGAACTTGCGGTCATCGTGGGTGATCCGGTCCAGGACTTCGGCATCGCACCGCTGTTCGAGGCGTGTTTGCGGGTCAAGTTTCATCAGCCCGGCACGCAAAGCATTGTCCATCGCGCTGGCCGGGAAAGTCAGCGTCAGGGACGCAGTGGCCATCATGCAGAGTGTCTTCATGGGCGGGACTAGCACCATATCTTGTCTGAAAAATCAACCAAGAGGGGCGCGCCATACCCGGCAAGCCGCCGCATTCAGGCGGTCGACGCAATCAAAATCTCGTGTCGGACATCATCGTGCGGGGTCTGCGGCCAACGGATCAGCGAGGCGCGGCCGGCATCGGTGAGATCGTAGAGGCCGCGGTCGACGCGCGCGAACCAGCCATAGACATTGTGCCGCAGGATTTTCGGCGCGATCGGCGTCAAGGCCTTCAGATCGCGTGGTCGTTTGGGTCCGTCCGCCATCGCGGCCGCACAGGTGAGGGCACTCTGGCGGTAGGCGGTCATGATCGGATTGCGCGATCCTCCACCGGCGACAGGATCGCCGCGGCGGCGCTGGTGCTCGTCGACAAGGCGTGAGCGCCGCCGTGCATTCCTGCGCGGCTCCGGCGCGGCGGGGCTGACAAGCACCTCGACCTTGTCGGTGGCTGTCACGCCAAGCACACCAAAGCCAAGCCGGCGGCAGAGATTGCGGAACCGGGCGTCGCTTTCACGTCCCTTGCCGCGCGCCGACATGCGCGCCGCCAGCCAGACTTCGTCGCAAGCGGTGGCCCGGTCGACGCCTTGCAGCACGAGTTCGAGATTGAACTGCAGCTTCAACTCGCAGATGACGACGATAGGCGGCTCGCCATCGCGCAGCGCGACGATGTCGCAGCCGCCGATTTCGCCCTTCACGACGAAGTCGAGGCTTTCTAGGAACCGCTTCACCGGCGCATAGAGTGAGGTCTCGTTCATGCCGCAAGGCTTAGCCGATTCGACGAAAAAAGCCTTCCGGCATCGGCGCGCGATGCGCACCTGGCTCTCAGGAATGCATTCGTTCTAGGAGGGCCAGCAGCACGCCGTTGAACCGCGCGGGCCGTTGCAGCGGCGCGAAATGGCTGACGTCGGGCAGGATGATCAATTCCGATGCCGGGATGCTGCGGGCCAGATAGTTCGCGTGCTCGCGTCTGATGAACTCGTCATGCTCGCTTTGGACGATCGCCACGGGCACGCGCGTCCGCGCCATGTCGGCGGCGGTATAATTGGGTTCGGTCTTCATCATCAGGCCGACGGCCTTGACGAAGGCGTCGAATTGGTCCGGCGTCGCCGACAATTCGGCATAATCCCTTGCATGCCGGCTGAAACAGCGATCGATGACCGGACTGGGCTCGAATTCCCTGGTGCCGCTCGGATCCATGTTGCAGCCGAAGAAGAACACGCCGGCGACGCGGTCGGCGGCTTTCATTCCAAGGATCAGGGCAACGCAGGCGCCATCGCTCCAACCCACCATAGCCGCCTTTTTCAAGCGCAGCCTGTCCATCACGGCCAGGACATCGGAAGCCATCAGTTCATATTTGTACGGCCGCTCGTCGCGGCTGCTGCGCCCGTGGCCACGACTGTCGATCAACACGACCTGATAGCCGGCCTTGACCAGCGCGGGGACCTGAAATCCCCAATTGCCGCTGTGACCGAGGCCGCCATGCAGCAGGATCACGGGAAGGCCGGCGCCAAACGTGGCGTACCAGATTTCTGCGCCGTCATGTGCCACCCGACCTTCGTCCCTTGCGGCCGGCAGGGGCGTCGCGCCATGCGTTTCGAATTTCCTGAGATCGTCGTCGTGATGGTCCATGCCGGGAATGCCTCGAGGCGAACGCGCAGCACCCACGATTATTGCCGGTATCCGCCAAAGCCAAGCCGCGACGCGACGTCTGCTGCCATCTGGCGACACCGCCGGTTTCGAGCGGCGAAAAACCTTCGTGTCGGTGTCGGCCGTCAGGCTTCTGTGCTCGGCACTGGACGGTTCGATCGCTTCTCGCCCTTCAGAAGGGGATAGCTCACCTGCCCGAAATAGCTGGAGGGGATCGGATCATCGACGCCGTATTTTTCCGGCACCTTGTCGCCGGTGGCATTGTATGTGCCGAACACCATGTCGAGGACGGGCAATTGCCCGGCGAAGTTCTTGTCATAGGCCTCGCGCTGGTTGGCATGATGCCAGCGATGGAACTGCGGGCTGGCGATCAGCCACTTCAAGGGACCGAACGGGATCCGCACGTTCGAATGAACGAGCAGCGTGTGCCAGAAGTAGATGACTGAAAAGACGGCGATCGAGGCTTCGGAGAAGCCCAGGAAAAAGATCGGCGTCAGCGACAATGCCTTTGTGAGGATGGCGTCGACCGGGTGGGAGTGAAAAGCGCCGAGCCAGTCCAGTTCCTCAATGCCGTGGTGCACGGCATGGAATTTCCAAAGCGCCGGGATCGAGTGGAAAGCCCGGTGTGCCCAGTAGACGCCGATGTCGGTGATAACGATGATTTCGGGAACCTGCAGCCAGATCGGCTGGCCGCCGACGGCCTGCGTGATTGATTGCGGAACGAGCATCGCGGCGGCTTCGAGTGTGTTGGCCGCGATCAGAACGATGACCAGTTTCACGATGAGGCTATTGAACAGCACATAGATCAGATCGACACCCAGGCCCTTGCGCAGCACCTTCTGGGGCCGTTCGTGGAACAGATGTTCGAACGGAATGAAGATCAGCGCGCAGATCAACAGCCCCTTGATGCCAAATATGTCCATTCGCCCGCCTCTAATGCCAGCCCTTGGCCAACACCTGTTCGCGCCCCGGCTTCCGGACAGAACCACATTTCTCCTTTCCAAAGGCTTGATGCCGGTGGGCGAGCCATAGGCATGGCCAAGCATGGGATTAAACCACGGGGCAGAGTGTCACATCAGTGTCGCAACCGGGCTATATGTGGAGAAGGTGCGGTCGACGAACGCAGCGCGTGCCGTGCGTCCTCCCAGGACCCCTCCGGTTCCCTGCCGGTGGGGTTTTCCATTTCGGCCACCGGGCGCTCCAGCGCACCCATGAGGCGCTGTTGAAGTCGGTCAAGGAAATTGCCGGCAAGGATGCCGAATTCATCCGCTGGTTTGGGGCTGGGTCGCGGTAGGAGGGTGGCCTTTCCATTACGCAACGAGTTTTCCAACGTTCCGGGTGAAGCGATCCCAGCGGCGACCCGATTCAACCGACTTCCGGGCCGGAGCACTGCCATGCCAGCCTGTGCTTCCGCAACCAGGCAATCGACCTCGAAACCCTGAAAGCCAGGCTTGGCCCGGATGCTCCGGCAATGGCGGATGTCCCGATCCCGAAGCTTCGATGCGCCAAGTGCGGCAAGCAAAGCAGTCGGGCTGCTCTACACACCCGACACCACGCCGATTGCGCGGCCGAACAAAGCTTCCTGCGCGCCATTAGTCCGGCGCCCCCTCCATCGGCAGGATAGCGACGGTGGTGCGCATCGTTCGCCTTCGGAAGGCGCGACGCCACTTGTCGGTGAAGGCGTTGGCTGCGGCCCAGAAGGTCGCATCGGCGTTTCCGCCGCTCAGGTGTTGCAGGTGAAAGTCGATGACGTAGGCCGAATGGCCCATGATTTCAGCGTTCAGGCAGAGATCCGCGCCGTAGAGGTGAAAGCCTTCGAGGTCGCTGGAAAAGCCGATCCGCGGACCTTTGCGCACCACGATGAAGTTCTCATCCAAAGACATGCCCCGAACCGGGAACGGCCCTCCCATCGCCGTGTCGCCGGTGTTCGGATCGGTGATCCGGATCGCGAGAGTGCCCGCATCGGTCCCGCCTGCGTTGCCGGCCAGCGCCCATTTCGGGTCCAGCGCTGTCAGTTCGGCCAGTCGGGCGTCGAGCTCGGCCCGGCCATCCTGCATGAGGCGGATATCCTCATGGCAGAGGATGACGTATCGCCCTTGTGCCTGGTTGAGGACTTCGTTCAGCCCGTGGAAGGCATCCCATTGATCGTCGCGCCGGTTGTCAACGACCAGGAACTCGCAGTCGTCCACGCCGAAGCCGTTGGCGACGAAAGTCTCAACCATTGCCTCGTACTGCTCGGGGTAGCGGGACAGCGTGCCGATGGTGTAAGCTTTGCCCTCCGCTCCCAGGGATATATTGCTAAGTCGAACGTCTATCGTTTTCGCCATGCCCCGCCGCCTCCACGACGGCAAGTTTCCCGATTTCCATTCCGCCGAAATAGTGCGAGGGCTTTCCATCCTTCGAATAGACCCAGTTGCCGTCGACGTAAAACTCGCGGTCCATCAGAAACCACCTACCTCTGGAATCCTTCGCTCTGTCGGAAGCCTAGCGGGTACCCCTGGGGCTGAATAGCTAACTCGCGGGTGCAACTTCGCCTGATAGCACCTTCAGCCGTTCCCAACGATGCCACCCGTCCCGGCCCGTGCATTGCCGCGCGGCCTCGAGGCGGTGGAAGACCGGTAGCTAGCACGACCGCCCCGAGCGACAACCTCAACGACCTCGACGGTGACGTTTGCGATCTCCAGTCGCTGGAACCGAGTAAGGAAAAGTCAAAAAACGGTGACTTTTCAATGCGACCAGAAATTTTGGCGGAGGGAGTGGGATTCGAACCCACGGTGAACTTGCGCCCACGCCGGTTTTCAAGACCGGTGCCTTAAACCGCTCGGCCATCCCTCCAAGGCTTGAATTCGTTAGGTTTTCTGGTGTTTTCAGCGACCATTTTCAAGCCGCTGCTACCATTTTGCTACCGAACGCCTCTAGGCCTTCGGCTTTACAGCCCGCCGGATCGCTTCGTCAACCTGTTCCGCTGCGTCGGCCTGCATTCCAGGCATGACATGCGAATAGAGGTCGAGCGTGATGGCGATCGTGGAGTGGCCTAGCCGCTCCTGCGCGATCTTCGGATGGATGCCGGCGGCGAGCATCTGTGTCGCGTGGGAGTGACGCAGATCGTGGAACCGGATCCGCTTCAGCGTCGTATTGCCGAGCACGCGCACCCATTCATGCGTCAGGGAACGCGGCTGCAGCGGGCTGGCGTCGGCCTGGGCAACAACGAAAGCCTCGTCATCGAGCCTGACGCCAAGCCGCAGGTTTTCCTCGGCCTGGCGGACGCGATGTCGCTTCAGCTCTTCGATCACGGTCGACGAGATATCAACGACGCGCGCATGGCCGGACTTCGTCTCCTTGTAGCGCACGGCGCCCTTGATCTGCTCGGCCGTCTCGACGATCGCCAGGCGCTTGTTGGCAAGATCGACATTCTTCCAACGCAGCGCAACGATCTCGCCGCGGCGAAGGCCACACATGACGGCAAGCATGACCGGGACGAACATCCGCGTCGGGCGAAGCGCCTCGAGCAGCTCGCCGGTGGTGCCGGCCTCGTAGGCGGTCATCGCCTTGCGCTCAACCTTCGGCGGCTTCGACGCGGTCGCCGGGTTCTTGGCCAGCATCTCCCACGTCACAGCCTGGTTGAGCGCCTTGATCAGCACGCGCCGCATATGATGGACGGTGCGCGGCGACAGCCCGCCCTTGCCGTCGCGGCGCCCCGATTCGAGCGCCTTGGTCCATGCGGCGTCGATCTTCTCAGTCTTCAACTTCGATATCGTGGTTTGGCCGATCAGCGGGACGATATTCTTCATGGCAAGCTCGGTATAGCGCTCCAGCGTCTTGGGAGAGACGCTCGACTTTTCGTGCTTCAGCCAGCGATCGAGGTAGTCGGCGAGGGTGGTCTTGTCGGGTTCCAGATAGATGCCGTGTTTGATTTCCGTAACCAGCCTGGCGCACTCTTCCTGTGCCTGGCGCTTGGTGCCGCTGAAACTGTGCCACTTACGCCGGCGTTTGCCGGTTTCGGTATGGAGGTCCAAGACAATCGCCCATTTGCCAGGGCTGCGCTCGGTGATGTGGCCTTTCATTGTCTCTTTCCCTTGCGGAGCCGCTCGGCTATCGGGCCAAGCATTCCAGCGATTGTCGCGCCATCCTTCTGCAAGCGTGCCGTTCGGCCTTCGCCTACGACTGCCTCGATCACCGCGTTCGCAAAGCCTGCACCGAAGTGTTCGGCGATACCGGCTAGCGCCGGGTTTATTTCGGTCAAAGCTTCAAAATGCTCCGGAGCCTTGGGCTCTCCCTCGGGCCGCAACGCTTCGAAAATTCTATTCGCAGCGGCGACCGCCTGGTCAAACGCATAGGGGTTATCGAACCACTGCTGAGCGCCTTCCAATGTGAAGGTGCCAGCAAAACCGGCCTGGCCGCCGACGTCGCGCATCGCGCTGCCGATCATCATGAGAACACCGCCGAGCTCGGGGCCAAATGTCGTCGACAAAACGTCCGCCAAGAGATCCGCGCGCTCGAATGATCTCTCGAGCCGATATTCTGCCTCCTGACTTATTGATCGACCACTGTCGGAAGCTGCAGACTCAACCCTGGCCTTCATGTCGGGGGTCACGCGAAAACCAAGATGGACTCGCTCACCTGGCTCCGGTTCGCGCTTCGGTCGTCCGCCGAATTTCTTGGTCGTCATGCCCTGCAATCCCTTTCTATATCCACTGGTAGTTTTTAACCGGTGAAAAACGGTCTTGTCAATCAGCCCGAACACCAATAGGTTTTTCACAGGTACAAAACCTATCAAGGCAGGAGTTGAAGATGACAAACGACACGAACGAAATGCGCCGCACGGTTACAGTCGAGGAGGCTGCGAAGGCTCTCGGAATTGGCAGGAACGCGGCCTATGAGGGTGTCCGTCATGGGCAGATCCCGGCCATTAAGATTGGCAAGCGTCTCCTTGTGCCTAGGGCCGCTTTGGAGCGGATGCTCGATCCGACTAAGGCGGCCTGACAAATGTCGCCGACCTGTGATCAGCACAAGTACCAGCTGCTACCGCGCCTTTCGGCCGAAGAATTTGCTGCTCTCGAGCGCTCGATCATCGCGCATGGCGTTCTGGTGCCAGTTGAGTATGACGAGGCAGGCGAGATCATAGACGGGCATCATCGCGTCGAGATCTGCGAGAGCCTCGGCCTGGTCGACTGGCCGCGCTTCGTGCGCAAGGGGCTGTCGGAGATCGACAAGCGGACGCTTTCGCGCGAACTGAATTTCGCCCGCCGCCACCTGACCACGGTGCAGAAACAGGCCGTTATCTCGGACCAGCTGCGCGACACGCCGTCGATCTCGTCGCGGGCTATCGCCGCGATGCTCGGGGTCCATCATTCGACCGTGCAGAGTGTGCGCAAGCAGCTCGTCGACGGTGGCGAAATTAGCCACCATGACGAGGTCGAGGGCCGTGACGGCGTGGTGCAACCGGCGCGCAAAACGATCAAGACCGCCTTCGTGCCCGACCAGCCGAACGTCGGCGAGTACATGAAAGGCGCGAAAATCATCCGCGCCGAAAAGCAGAAGCTGTCGCACACGGTGCGCCTGGCACACATGGACTTGATCGCCGAGCGCGGCCGCCACGCCGCGCCGACCGGCCAAGCGCTGATCTATCCCGTCTATTACGGCGATCCGTGCTGGCAGTATGCCGTGCGCTCGGAAATGACCGGACGCGAGAAGAGCGCCGAAAACCACTATCCGACGATGCCGACCGACGAGATCTGCACGCTGCTGGCGGGGCTGATCGGCGGCGACCATCCGGCGGTGTGCTTTCTCTGGGCCACCAATCCGATGCTGCTCGACGCCCTGCGCGTGCTCGACGCCTGCGGTTTCACCTATGTGCATCACTGGGTGTGGGACAAGGAAGTCGCCGGCACCGGCTATTGGGGCAGGGACCGGCACGAGATCCTGCTGATCGGTCGCCGCGGTGACATCGCCGCACCTCTGCAAGGCAGCCAGCCGGAGACGGTTTATCGCGAGCGCAAGGGCCGGCATTCCGCCAAGCCCGACTGGTTCGCGGAGCAGATCGAAAAACTGTTCCCCGGGCTGGCCAAGCTGGAGCTGTTCGCCCGCGCGGCGCGGCCGGGCTGGGATAGTTGGGGGTTTGAAGCCGAGGTTGGCAATGCCGTCTCGCCAAAGACCGGCCGGAAAGCGAAGCCCAAGACACTCGAGATGAGGCCAAAGCGTCAGCGCAAGGCGATGCCGGCATGAGCAACGACAACGACCTCCCGATCGGAGGAACGACCGGCCTCTGCCACCAGTCGAGCGCCGCCATCGAATTGGCAGCGGCGTGGTATCGGCTCAACGCGTCATCCTGCGAGCATCCAATCATCCCCGCACTGCGGGCGCGCTTCGGACTAACGGCGTTGCAGGCCATCGCCGTGCTGCGCGAGGCGGCGCGGGCATGAGCATTGACGTCATGACGAAGGTGATCCAGCGCGCGCCAGTCGCGGGCAGCAAGTTCACCTGCATGCTTGTCATGGCCAACTGGTGCAACGACGACGGCGATAGCCTGTACCCCTCAATGGATCTGCTTGCTGAGGCCATGCGCGTGAGCAGATCGCAGGCGAAACGCATCCTCCGCTCGCTCATGCCGGCAGGAGCGGCAGAAGAAGCCGCCGGCGATTGGTGGTTTCGCGTCGTCGGAAACGACAAGGGCGGCGCTCCTGGCATGACCAGGCGCTACGAAATGAATGTCGCTCGATTGGACACCTTTCCGAAGCTGACCGAGTTCGAAAAGGCAGATGACCGGCGGCGCCACAAGGTCGAAACGCGCCGCAGCAATGCGACCCATAATACAGGCGAGACGGGGCGCATGGATGCGCCCCGTGCCACCTATGCGACGGGGCGCACCCACGCACCCCCTAATGAACGTTTGACGGGGCGCACTGGTGCACCCCCACGGGGCGCATCCATGCGCCCCGACTCGTCAGAAGAACCATCAACTGAGAGAGAGCCCATGGATGACTTCGATCACGCACTGAAGCGTTGGCCGGGTGCCGATAGTCCCACGGCCGCAAGGAGAGCCTGGAATGCATTGCCGCCCTTCGACCGCATCGAGGCAGTCCGGGAGATCGACAGGTTCGTCAGCGCCAATCGATCGGCCGGTCGAAAGCTGATCTGCAGCTTCACCAGGTATCTCAGCGAGCGGATGTGGATAGCGCTGCCGGAAAGGCCGAAGCCGACACAGCCGCGAGCAGCAGTGCAGGCGCCGGCAGGACCGTCGCCCTTCGAGCGCAAACATCCGAAATGGCGGTCAGACAGCGAGGTCAAGCCATGAAGAAAATCCCACTGCTCAAGCCTGCGATCAGGACCCTGGATACACGCTCGGTGCAGCCGCCGAAAAAGGTAGCTGATCCGTTCTATGCATCAGGACCCTGGCGCAAATTGCTCGCCACCATCATCAAGGAACGTGGTCGATCGTGTGAGGATCCGGACCATGATGGCAGCAGGCACGTGCCGGGGATGATCTACGGCGACCACATCGTCGAGCTTCAAGACGGCGGTGCCGCGCTCGATCCTGCGAATGTGCTGATGCGATGCCCTTCCTGTCACACCCGTAAGACGTTGCGCGTTCGAGGCGAGCGGATGGCGGAGCGGTATCGGTAACCGGGTTGGTGGGGGGTATCAAAATCTCTGGAGCTGCATGGGGGCTAGCGC
>NZ_PNOT02000386.1 GCF_002879535.1 Mesorhizobium intechi | reverse complement strand
CTGCAACCTTAGAAGAAATCTAATGTGCGAGCGACTTTCCAGCATCGTCGGCACTGTCGGTCGCGGCCGGCGGATTGACCGGTTCGACCCACTCGATCGGCTCCGGCATACGCACCAATGCGTGGCGCAACACCTCACCGACGCGCGAGACCGGAATGATTTCCATGCCGTTCTTCACATTGTCCGGAATCTCAGCCAGATCCTTGGCGTTGTCTTCCGGGATCAGCACCTTCTTGATGCCGCCGCGCAGAGCGGCGAGCAGCTTCTCCTTGAGGCCGCCGATCGGCAAGATGCGGCCGCGAAGCGTTATCTCGCCAGTCATCGCCACATCGGCCCGGACCGGAATGCCCGTCAGCACCGACACAATGGCTGTAGCCATGGCCGCACCAGCGGACGGACCATCCTTCGGCGTGGCGCCTTCCGGCAAGTGCACGTGGATGTCGCGCTTGTCGAACAGCGGCGGCTCGATGCCGAAATCGAGAGCTCTTGAGCGGACATAGGAGGCCGCAGCCGAGATCGATTCCTTCATCACGTCGCGCAGATTGCCGGTCACCGTCATGCGGCCCTTGCCGGGCATCATGACACCTTCGATCGTCAGCAATTCGCCGCCGACTTCCGTCCAGGCAAGACCGGTGACGACACCGACCTGATCGTCGGCCTCGACCTGACCGAAGCGATAGCGCTGAACACCAAGGTAATCGGCGAGGTTCGCCGCCGTGATGCTCACCGTCTTCTTCTTCGTCTTCAGGATCTCGGTCACCGCCTTGCGCCCGAGCTTCATCAGCTCGCGCTCCAGGCTTCTGACACCCGCTTCGCGGGTGTAGGTCTGGATGATGGCACGGATCGCATCCTCGCCGACGGAGAACTCCTTCGGCTGCAGCGCGTGATCGCGGATCACCTTCGGCATCAGGTGCCGCTTGGCGATCTCGATCTTTTCGTCCTCGGTGTAGCCGGCGATACGGATGATCTCCATGCGGTCCATCAAGGGCGCAGGGATGTTCAGCGTATTGGCCGTCGTCACGAACATCACGCTCGACAGGTCGTATTCGACCTCGAGGTAGTGGTCCATGAACGTCGAGTTCTGTTCGGGATCGAGCACCTCGAGCAGCGCCGACGACGGATCACCACGGAAGTCCTGGCCCATCTTGTCGATCTCGTCGAGCAGGAAGAGCGGGTTGGACTTCTTCGCCTTCTTCATCGACTGGATGACCTTACCGGGCATCGAACCGATATAGGTGCGCCGATGGCCGCGGATCTCGGCTTCGTCACGCACGCCGCCGAGCGCCATGCGGATGAACTCGCGACCGGTCGCCTTGGCGATCGACTTGCCGAGCGAGGTCTTGCCGACGCCGGGAGGGCCGACGAGGCACAGGATCGGCCCCTTCAGCTTCTTCTGACGGCTCTGCACGGCCAGATACTCGACGATGCGGTCCTTGACCTTGTCGAGACCGAAGTGATCGGTGTCGAGCACGTTTTGGGCGTAGGCCAGGTCCTGCTTGACCTTGGAGTTCTTGCCCCACGGGATCGACAGCAGCCAATCGAGGTAGTTGCGCACGACGGTCGATTCCGCCGACATCGGCGACATCGTCCGCAGCTTCTTCAACTCGGCTTCCGCCTTTTCGCGGGCCTCCTTGGAGAGCTTGGTCTTCTTGATGCGCGCCTCGATCTCGGCGGCTTCATCGCGGCCGTCCTCGCCCTCGCCGAGCTCCTTCTGGATCGCCTTCATCTGCTCGTTGAGATAGTATTCGCGCTGCGTCTTCTCCATCTGGCGCTTGACGCGCGAGCGGATGCGCTTCTCCACCTGCAGGACGGAGATTTCGGCTTCCATGAAGCCCATCGCCTTTTCCAGCCGCTCCTTGACCGAGAGCGTGGCCAGCATTTCCTGCTTTTCAGGGATCTTGATGGCGAGATGCGAGGCAACCGTGTCGGCGAGCTTGGAATAGTCGTCGATCTGGCTGGCGGCACCCACCACTTCAGGCGAGATCTTCTTGTTCAGCTTGACGTAGTTCTCGAAGTCGGTAACGACCGAGCGGGCCAGCGCCTCAACCTCGACCTCCTCCTCTTCCGGCTCGACCAACGCTGTGGCGCGGGCCTCGTGGAAATCGGGACGGTCGGTGAACGAAACGATCTTGGCACGCGAAGCACCCTCGACCAGGACCTTGACGGTGCCGTCGGGCAGCTTCAGCAATTGCAGCACATTGGCGAGCGTGCCGATGTCGAAGATCGCATCGGGCTCGGGATCGTCATCGGCAGCATTCATCTGGGTGGCAAGCAGGATCTGCTTTTCCTGACCCATCACCTCTTCCAGCGCCTTGATCGACTTTTCGCGCCCGACAAAGAGCGGAACGATCATGTGCGGGAATACCACGATGTCGCGCAGCGGGAGGACTGCGAAGACGCCGTCGCTGGGAGCCTTGGATATTTTGGCCATTGTCCAACCTTTCATGTCGCGGTCGCCATCAGGCCAACCGCGAATCTTATATTAACGACCGGGGATCGTTCCGCCTACCACCGTTTGTGACGGGAGTTTTACAGCACAGAAATCGGGCACCTCGGCCTTCTCGTGTTAGGTGGATGCAAGCAGGGCAAAGATCAAGAGTTAACATCGCCTGCAATCCACTCCGTCGCCGAGATCGTGCGCCCTACACAGCAAAACGGCGCCGCGACGGCGCCGTTCCACAAAAATATGCGGTGAAGTGCCATGTCAGGCGCTGACGTTGCCCTTCTTTTCCTTTTGTTCGGAGTAGATGTAGAGCGGCCGGGCGCTGCCGGTCACCACTTCTTCCGAAATCACCACTTCGCGTACGCCTTCGAGCGCGGGCAGTTCGAACATGGTGTCGAGCAGGATCGCTTCCATAATCGAACGCAGGCCGCGGGCGCCGGTCTTGCGCTCGATGGCGCGCTTGGCGATCGCCGACAGGGCGTTCTCGTGGAAGGTCAGATCGACGTTTTCCATCTCGAACAGCCGCTGGTACTGCTTGACCAGCGCGTTCTTCGGCTCGGTCAGGATCTGGATCAGCGCCGGCTCGTCCAGATCCTCCAGCGTCGCCAGAACGGGCAGACGGCCGACGAATTCCGGAATGAGGCCGAACTTCAGCAGATCCTCGGGCTCGACCTGGCGGAAGATGTCACCGGTGCGGCGGTCCTCCGGCGAGGCGACCGTGGCGCCGAAGCCGATCGAGGTCTTGCGGCCGCGGTCCGAGATGATCTTGTCCAGGCCGGCAAAGGCGCCGCCGCAGATGAACAGGATGTTGGCGGTGTCGACCTGCAGGAATTCCTGCTGCGGATGCTTGCGGCCGCCCTGCGGCGGCACGGAAGCGACGGTGCCTTCCATGATCTTCAGCAGCGCCTGCTGCACGCCCTCGCCCGAGACGTCGCGGGTGATCGAGGGATTGTCGGACTTGCGCGAAATCTTGTCGATCTCGTCGATGTAGACGATGCCGCGCTGGGCCCGCTCGACATTGTAGTCGGCCGACTGCAGGAGCTTCAGGATGATGTTCTCGACGTCCTCGCCAACATAACCGGCTTCGGTCAGCGTCGTGGCGTCAGCCATGGTGAAGGGCACGTCGATGATGCGGGCCAGCGTCTGCGCAAGCAGCGTCTTGCCGCAACCGGTCGGGCCGATCAGCAGGATGTTGGACTTGGCCAGCTCGACATCGTTGTTCTTGCCGGCATGCGCGAGGCGCTTGTAGTGGTTGTGGACGGCAACCGACAGCACGCGCTTGGCGTAGGGCTGGCCGATGACATAGTCGTCGAGAACCTTGAGGATCTCCTGCGGTGTCGGCACGCCCTCGCGCGACTTCACCATCGAGGTCTTGTTCTCCTCGCGGATGATGTCCATGCAGAGTTCGACGCATTCGTCGCAGATGAAGACCGTCGGACCGGCGATCAGCTTGCGCACCTCATGCTGGCTTTTGCCGCAAAACGAGCAATAAAGCGTGTTCTTCGAGTCACCGCTGTTGTTGCCGACCTTGCTCATTTCCCTGTCCTTTCATCGCCGCCCGCCGATGGTCTGGCTGAAAGGGCGCATACTCTATTTATCGCGGGAATCCGCCGCCGCCAGTGTCCCGGCTCCCGCAACGTATTCCGTACGAAACACAAATCAGAAAACGTGGCAATGATTCGCAGCAACCCCACACAAAGCTAAGCCGTCGAAAATCAACATAGCCTTAACGTAGGCAATCCCGACCGCCGAGGGAACAGCCAATTGTGGCCGAAATGCCGCAAAACACGCCAAAAGCGCGTGATGGTGTCATCCAAGTGCCACCAAGCCCTTATGCCACGGCGCCTTCAGCCGGCTCGCGCGACGAAATGACCTTGTCGATGAGGCCGAAATCCTTGGCTTCGTCGGCGGTCATGAAATGGTCGCGATCGAGCGTGCGTTCGATCTCCTCGTAGCTCTTGCCGGTGTGCTTGACATAGACCTCGTTGAGACGGCGCTTCAGCTTGACGATATCCATGGCGTGGCGCTCGATGTCGGAGGCCTGGCCCTGGAAGCCGCCGGACGGCTGGTGAACCATGATGCGGGCGTTCGGCGTGGCGAAGCGCATGTCCTTGTGGCCGGCGGTCAAAAGCAGCGAGCCCATCGAGGCTGCCTGGCCGATGCAGAGCGTCGACACGGCCGGCTTTATGAACTGCATGGTGTCGTAGATCGCCATGCCCGAGGTAACCACGCCGCCCGGCGAATTGATGTAGAGGTTGATTTCCTTCTTGGGGTTCTCGGCCTCCAGGAACAGGAGTTGCGCGCAGACCAGCGTCGCCATCCCATCCTCGACCGGACCGGTGATGAAAATGATGCGCTCCTTGAGGAGGCGCGAGAAGATGTCGTAGGCCCTCTCGCCGCGATTGGTCTGTTCGACCACCATCGGAACGAGGTTCATGTAGGTTTCGACGGGGTTCTTCATCAGTTATCTCTTATCTCGCGGTGGGATTCCGGCGCCGGGAATGCCGGCAGATCGGGGCAGAATCGGTTCTGGATCGTTGTTCCGTAGATAGGATGCCGGCTCATCCTTGTGCAAGGCCGACCCGTCCTAGCCATCTGGGTAAGTCGAATCAAGCTTTACGGCCAGGGATTCGCATCACTGACGCCCCGCGCCGGTCCAGAACAGACGCTACCAGCCCGCAACGTAGCAGTTTCTTAACCGCGTCACTTAACGAAATGCGCCAAAACCGCTTTTCTGAACGGCGTCTTTCCCTACAATTCAACGTTGAACTTGTGCCTGCCGTTCAAACAGGGGGAGTGTCATGTTCAGGAGAAGCGCATCCTTCGCCATTGCCGGGCTGGCCATGCTTGGCACGATTTCACAGACGGCGGCCGGCGGCCGCGCCGTGGAATGCTATGAGCCGGTCCGCACGCCGGCCGTTTACGACACGGTTTATGAAGACATGATGGTCAGTCCACCGGGCCAACAGGTCGACTACACCCCGCCCATCTACGGCACGCGCGAACGCGTGGTGATGACCGTTCCGGCGCAGGTGACCTACGAGATCGTGCCCGCCGTCACCCGCACCGTCTACCACACGGTGAGGGTCGATGGCGGCGGCTATTCCTGGGAATGGCGCGTCATCCATGGCCGCAAGGTGCTGTGCAAGGTCTGGCACAAGGCACGCTATGAACGCGGCGTCGAGACGGTGGTGATCCAGCCTGAACGTACGCGGCGGGTCGTCATCCCGGCGCAATATGACAGGATCGCCGAGGAAGTCCTGGTGCAGCCGGAGCAAAGGCGCATCATCGATGTTCCTGCGTCCTACCAGACCGTCGCGCGGCGCGTATTGGTCCGCGAAGGGTCGTCAGGCTGGCGACGCGTGCATATTCCGAGGCATTGTGATCAATAGCCTCGGCTGGATTCGTCATCACTTTTGCTGTTGCCGCCGGTTACCCCTGATGCGGTACGATCTGTAGGACGCAGCCTCACTTGCGTGGAAAAGTGCGTCTGGCTCTGAAGAGTATTATGCCTATGCGGCTTTGTTGATTTTTGTGGCAATCGCCGGAGCAGCGCTTTTCTTTTACGCTGGCGGTTATTGAAGGCCCCTGAGGAGACCTTAGATCAAGCAACTTCCGCTCTAAGCCATTTTTTCAAACCTGCGACGTCGCCATAGGCTACGGCCTTAGTCACCCGTCGGCCAACGGCGGCGCCGAACTTGTAGCCATGGCCGGAGCAGGCCGAGACAACGAGGCATTTTCCGCGCTCATAGGCGAAAAATTTCTCGTCGTCCGTGAAGGTGTAAGCACAGGTGACCACTTCAGTCACCCGATATTCCCCGATGCGGGCGATCGGCGGCGAAAACAGGTTACGGATCGCCTCGCCCTCGCCCGGCACCGGCTGACGGTTCCAGTCGGCGTCGCTGGTCGGCACCTTGTGCAGCCCGGAACCGAATTTCATGCCGGCGCCGCCGGAGGGCGGGATCACGTAGCCATCGACAGCGCCGCCGACGTCGAGGACGACCGGTGCCGCCTCCCAGGCCGCCTTCAGGTCGGCCGGCGGTTCGACATAGGCAAGGGCTGTCCGATAGGTCTTCAGTTCGCCGTCCAGTTCCGGAAACAGCTTCAATACCCAGGCGCCGGCAGCAACGACAAGGCGGTCGGCCTGCATGGTTTCGCCGCTTTCGAGCACGATGCGGCCCGTTTCGGGGTCGATCGCGGTCACCTTGCTGTGTTCGTAGACATTGGCGCCGTTGGTACGCAGCCAGGCGGCAAGGCCAGAAGCGATCTTGCGGCAGTGGAGCGCGCCGCCTTCCGGCGAAACATAGGCATAGCGAAACGTGCGCGGCTCGAGGAACGGCCACCGCTCGGCAGCGGCCTCGGGCTCAAACAGTTCGAAGGGAAACTTCCCTTCCTCCAAGCCCTCGCGGTATTCCTCGGCCTCGTCGCCCGGTTCGCGCGAAATGCAGACGAAGCCACGCGCATCGAGATGGCTTTCACCGAGATCGGTCCACATCTCGTCCCAGGCTTCATAGGCTTCGGTGATCAACCGGCCGTAGCCGGTTCCGGCACGGTAGGCGCGGCGGATAATGCGGTGATGGTCGCCGGACGCGGCCAGCGGATTGGGGATCGGCCCCTGCTCGACGATCGACACGCCGTGGCCGGCCTTGACCAGCGACCACGCCGTGGAGAGACCGGCAATCCCCGCGCCGACAACGATCACATTCATCCGCTCAGACTTTCCGCGGCCGCATTGGCTGGCTCAATCCATTGGAGTGCAGGCGCCAACATACGGTCTGGAATGGGGCTGGCAAGCCGCGCTATGGGACTGGCATGACCAATTCGACGCTCCCCTATCTGGCCTTTGACCCAGCCACTCGCCGGCTGCGGCTCGACCCGCACGAGCCGGCTTTCTTCCTGAACCCGTACGAGGCTTACGCCTTCCTGCACGGCGTCTCGAACGGCTTCTTCTGGGAGGAATTCGGCTTCTGGTGCTTTGGCGGCTTCGACGATGTCAACCAGCTGCTGCGCGACCGCCGCTTCGGCCGCCAGAACCCGGCCGGCATTCCCGATAGCCGTGGTGTCGGCCATGACCGAAGCCATCTCAAGGCGTTCGACGGCATTGAAGCCAACTCCATGCTCGAATTGGAACCGCCGGTGCACACGCGGCTGAGAACCCTGGTCAACCGGGCCTTCGTCTCGCGCCAGGTCGAGCGGCTGCGGCCACGGGTCGAGGCGCTCGCCAACGAACTGATCGACCGCTTTGATCCGACCGGACCGGTCGACCTTTTGCCCGCCTTCGCTTCTCCCCTGCCGATCACCATCATCGCCGAAATGCTCGGGGTGCCGGTCGAGATGGGTCCGCAACTGCTCGACTGGTCCCACCAAATGGTCGCCATGTACATCCATGGCCGCACGCGCGAGACCGAGGAGACGGCCAACCGCGCCGCGAACGAATTTGCCGATTTCCTGCGCGGTTACGTCGCCGAGCGGCGCAAGAATCCCGGCGACGACCTCCTGTCTCTGCTGATCTCGGCGCAGGAGGACGGCCAGAGGCTGTCCGAGGACGAAATGGTGTCCTCGGCCATCCTGCTGCTCAATGCCGGCCATGAAGCGACCGTGCATCAGACCGGCAACGCGGTGCGCTCGATCCTGGCGCAAGGCGGCGATCCCAGCCGCTTCTTCACCTCGGCGGAAAGGACCGCCGCAACCGTAGAGGAATGTCTGCGCTTCGACGCGCCGCTGCACATGTTCACGCGCTACGCCTACCAGGAAATCGAGATTGCGCCCGGCATCGTCGTGCGGCCGGGCCAGACCATCGGGCTTTTGCTCGGCATGGCCAATCATGATCCGCGGGCTTTTGCCGAACCGCAGGCCTTCAGGCCGGATCGGAGCGACCAGAAGAACGTGTCCTTCGGCGCCGGCATCCATTTCTGCATCGGCGCGCCGCTGGCCCGGCTCGAACTGCAGGTGTCGCTGAAGACCTTGTTCGAACGGCACCCACGGTTGCATCTTGCCGAAATCCCGCGCTTCCGCGACACTTACCACTTCCATGGGCTGGAAACGCTCGCTGTCGGCTTCTGAACGATCGCGGGCCTGGGGCTGCGCGATGAGACTCTCTTGGAGACCGGCGACGGTGTTCGCCCTGGCGTTGCTAAGCGCCTGGCTGGGACCGGCGCGCGCGCAGCAACAGCCGGAGAACATCCCCTGGGAAAACAGCATGGCCATCGCCCAGAAGATGGCGATGGGCCTTCTGGAGCGGCAGACCGGATCGAAAGGCCTGCCGCTGGCTTCCTTCGCCATCGAGGTCGATCTCAATCTCGACGGCATGCCCGAGATCTTCGCCTACCGCTATGCGCCGGGCTGCGACGGCGCCAATTGCGGCAACTACCTGTTCGTCCTGGAAGGCGACAGCTATCATGAGGTTCTCGGCGACATCCCCGGCGCGCGGCTGGTGCCGCAGGACAAGATCGCGCTCAGCCCGTTCAAGCGGAACGGCTTTCTGGAGATCCAGTCGGACAGGATGACGATCGCTTGGGATGGAACACGCTATGTCGATGCGTCCACCTTCCCAGCCTCGTCGCTCGACGGTGCCGCGTTTGTCGAGGCCTGCCAGAAGAACGGGTCCGGCCAGCAAGCCGACAGCGCTCCGGCCGCCTGCCAATGCCAGTTGAACCGGTTCCAGCAGATCGATCTAAAGCAGGCCGATCTCGACAGCTATGCGGCCTCGCTTGGCGAGAATTTCGAATACCCCACGGGCGAAAAGGGCGAGGCCTGGGTCGTGCTGTCTAAAACCGCCGAGGATGTCGTGACCGGCTGCGACGTCGCGATCGGCAAGAGCCAATGGCCGCCAGCCTATTTCAACCATGGCGACCAGCCGCAGCAGAAGCTGGACTTCGGCGCTTTTCTCGACGCCTGCCCGAAACAGGATTTCATCCTCACCAACCACAAGACCGGCACGCCGGACCGGGTGCTCGCTCTTTGCGGCTGTCTCGCCCGGGAGATTCCGACCTATGGCGTCGGCCAGGAGGGCTTGGACCTTGTGGCGCAATATTACCGCGACGAGGTGTCGGACGCCGAGATCGAAGCACAGGACGCCGATTTGCTGGCTGCGCACGACAAGGCGTCGGAGGCGTGCCTCAGCCAGTTTCCGGCGAAGTGATCACAGCTTGATCACATACTCCTTGCGAGTCGTTTCAAGCACTTCCCAGCTGCCCTTGAAGCCCGGCCGCAGCACGAAACTGTCGCCGGCGCTGACGGTGCGGGCTGCGCCGCCGTCTTCGGCGATCACCGAGACACCCGACAGGATGTGGCAGAATTCCCATTCGTCATAGACGATGCGCCATTTGCCCGGGGTCGATTCCCAGATGCCCGCATAAAGCTCGCCGTCCCGCTCCTCGACGTTCCAGGTGCGGAATTTTGGATCGCCCGAGATCACGCGATCCGGCGCCGGCGCGCCGGATTCGGGTTCGACGCTCTTGGTATCGACGGAAAGGAAACAGGCCATCAGCAATCAGACCTTGGCGAGTGCCTGTTCGAGGTCGGCGACGATATCGGTAACGTCCTCGATGCCGATCGAAAGCCGCACGGTGTCCGGGCCGGCGCCGGCCTTGACCTTCTGCTCGTCGGAAAGCTGGCGGTGCGTGGTTGACGCCGGATGGATGACCAGCGACTTGGTGTCGCCGACATTGGCCAGATGCGAGAACAGTTCCAGCGCCTCGACGAATTTGACCCCGGCCTCGTAGCCCCCCTTGAGGCCGAAGGTGAATACGGCGCCTGCGCCCAGCGGCGAGTATTTCTTCTGCAGCGCGTTGTTCTTGTCGCTGGGGAGGCCGGGGTAATTCACCCAAGCGACCTTGGGATGGTCCGACAGCCAGCCTGCGACCGTGACCGCATTGTCGCAATGGCGCTGCATGCGCAGCGGCAAGGTTTCCAGGCCAGTCAGGATAAGGAAGGCGTTGAAGGGCGAGATCGCCGGGCCGAGATCGCGCAGGCCAAGCACGCGCGCGGCGATGGCGAAGGCGAAATTGCCGAAGGTTTCGTGCAGGACGAGGCCGCCATATTCGGGGCGCGGTTCCGACAGCATCGGATATTTGCCCGACTTCGACCAGTCGAAGGTGCCGCCATCGACAATGACGCCGCCGATCGAATTGCCATGGCCGCCGATGAACTTGGTCAGCGAATGCACGACGATATCGGCGCCGTGCTCGATCGGACGGATCAGATAGGGCGAGGCCAGCGTGTTGTCGACGATCAGCGGCAAGCCATGCTTGCGGGCGATGTCGCCGATCTTCTCGATGTCGACGAAAGTGCCGCCCGGATTGGCCAGGCTCTCGATGAAGATCGCCTTGGTCCTGTCGTCGATCTGGCTATCGAAGGTCGAGACGTCGTTGGTGTCGGCCCACCGGACTTCCCAGCCGTAGTTCTTGAAGGCATGACCGAACTGGTTGATCGAGCCGCCATAAAGCCTTGTCGCGGCGACGAAATTGTCGCCCGGCTGCATCAGATTGTGGAACACGATGACCTGCGCGGCGTGGCCGGATGCGACCGCAAGGGCGGCCGTGCCACCTTCGAGTGCCGCCACGCGCTCTTCAAGCACGGCCTGCGTCGGGTTCATGATGCGGGTGTAGATGTTGCCGAAGGCCTTAAGCCCGAACAGGGACGCGGCATGGTCGGCATCGTCGAAGACGAAGGAGGTCGTCTGGTAGATCGGCGTGGCGCGCGCGCCGGTGGCCGGATCGGGCTTGGCGCCGGCATGGACGGCGAGCGTGTTGAAACCGGGCGTACGGGTCACTTGAAACCTCCCTCGAGAACTTCTCAGAATTCGCCGGGCATTGTTGGCGAAGCCCGGCTCGGAATGCAAAGAAGAAAATACCTTTCGGCGTGGGACCTTCGACTGGACCGGCGGAAAATACGGCGCTGGCCGGAATAATTTTGCGCTTCTCGCTCGCGGCCTATTTCTGGCGCACGCCGAAACTCTGGAAACCCTGGCGCATCAGCGGCTTCTTGGACGACAGGACCCCGGAATTGACGCCGGTCCAGCCGATCTCGCCGGAGAGCTTGCCGTATTCGATCTTGGGACAGCGGTTCATCACCACCTTGACGCCGGCCGCCTCGGCGCGCGCTGCCGCCTCGTCATGGCGCACGCCGAGCTGCATCCAGATGACTTTCGGCAAGGGATCGAGCCGCAGCACCTCCTCGACAATGCCTGGCACCGCGGTCGCGGCGCGGAAGATGTCGACCATATCGATCGGCTCCGGAATATCGGCCAGCCTGGCATAGGTCATCCGGCCGAGGATTTCCTTGCCGGCCTGGCCAGGATTGACCGGAAACACCGAAAAGCCCTTGGCCAGCAGGTATTTCAGGACGAAATAGCTCGGCCTGACGTCATTGGCCGAGGCGCCGACCATGGCGATGGTCTTCACCGAATTGAGGATGCCGGCGATGTAGGTGTTGTCGTAGCTATCGTGATTCATGCCTCGTCCTCATACAACGCCTCGGCAAGAAAACCATCCGGGTCGTTGCTGAAATCGCGCAACATGCGGAAGTGGTCCGTATCACGAAAGTCGGCGGGCTCGAGCCCGAAGCGGCTGATGCGGAACAGCCGGGCGCCGGGACAGGCCATCAGCAAGGGCGAGTGCGTCGCCATGATTACCTGCGCGGTGCCGGCCTGGTCCATGCGGCGCAGCATCTTCAGCAGTTCGATCTGGCGCGACGGCGAAAGAGCGCTCTCCGGCTCGTCGAGGATGTAGATGCCTTGCCTGCGGCAGCGCTCCTCGAAGAAACGGATGAAACCCTCACCATGCGACCAGGACAGGAAATCCGGCGGCGCGGCGCCGGAGTCCAACGCAGCCTGATCTAGATAGCGGGCCACCGAATAGAAGGATTCGGCGCGAAAGAACCAGCCGGCGGTGACCTTCGGCAGCCAGTGGCCCCGTAATGTGTCTGCCAATGCGGCGCCGCTCTTGTCGATGGCGCTGGAATGGTCGACCGGACGGTAGCCCTTGCCGCCGCCGGCCTCGTCATACCCGGCCAGTGCGCCGATTGCCTCGAGAAGCGTGGATTTGCCGGTGCCGTTCTCGCCGACGATGATGGTGATCGGCGTCGTGAATTCGAGTCCGAAGTCGTGGCTGCGAAACAACGGCAGGTTCCAGGGGTATTTTTCCCAATCCGCTACGCGTCCGGGGTCGAGCAGGATG
>NZ_PNOT02000171.1 GCF_002879535.1 Mesorhizobium intechi | reverse complement strand
ACTCAACCTTCCAGCGAAATCGCGTATAACGGCCCTATGAAGATTCTCGTCATAGAAGACGACCGTGAGGCTGCCGATTATCTGCAGAAAGCCTTCGCCGAGGCTGGTCATACCGCCCATGTCGCCGGTGACGGCGAGACCGGTTTCGCACTTGCCGACGCCGGCGACTATGACGTGATGGTCATCGACCGGATGATGCCGCGCCGCGACGGTTTGTCGGTGATTGCCGGTCTTCGCTCACGGGGCAACACCACGCCCGTGCTGATCCTGTCGGCACTGGGCGAGGTCGATGACCGGGTGACCGGCCTGCGCGCCGGCGGCGACGACTATCTGACCAAGCCCTATGCGTTTTCCGAACTTCTGGCTCGCGTCGAGGTGTTGAACCGCCGCGCCAGTGCCAAGGAAACCGAAACCGTCTACCGGGTTGGCGACCTTGAACTCGACAGGCTGTCGCATTCGGTGCGCCGGGCGGCGCGCGAGATCACCCTGCAGCCGCGCGAGTTCCGCCTGCTCGAATATCTGATGCGCCATGCCGGCCAGGTGGTGACGCGCACCATGCTGCTTGAAAATGTCTGGGATTATCATTTCGACCCGCAGACCAATGTTATCGACGTCCACGTCTCGCGGTTGCGCGGCAAGATCGAAAAAGGCTTCGACAAGCCGATCCTGCATACGGTTCGCGGCGCCGGCTACATGCTGAAGGGCGGCTAGGCGACAGCATGGCTCTTTCCGTGCCGGCCATCATGAAGACGACGGCAGCGCGGCTTTCCGCGCTATACCTTCTGCTCTTCGCGCTCTGCGCCGTGCTGCTTGTCTTCTACATGACTTCGCTGTCGTCGCGTATGCTGACGGCGCAGACGCAGGAGACCATCAACGACGAAGTGCTGGGCCTCGCCCGCGCCTATCAGCGCGGTGGCTTGCCCGTGCTGGTACGCGTGGTCGAAAACCGCTCCCGCCAGCCCGGCGCCAACCTCTATCTCATCGCCGATGCCAATGGCCAGATCCTGACCGGTAACGTGCAGAGCCTGGCGCCTGGGGTGATCGACACCGAGGGTTGGACGACCGAGCCCTTCTCCTACAAGCGCTTCGGAGAAGGCGAGCTTGACCGCCTGCGCAGCGGAACGTCCGACCAGACGACAGCTCCTGCAACTGGCGACAACGCTGCACGGCAAGCCGGAGGCGAGCAGGGCCACAACGCCATTGCGCTGGTGCTGCGGTTGCCTAACCAGATGATCATGCTGGTCGGCCGCGATCTTGGCGAACCGGAGCGCTTTCGTGCCGTCATCCGCCGAGCGCTGACGCTGGCGCTCGGCATGATGGGGCTCGGCGGACTGCTAATCTGGTTCTTTGTCGGCCGCGCCGCGCTGAAGCGCATCGATAGCGTGTCGGAGGCCAGCCGTCGCATCATGGGCGGTGATCTCTCGGGCCGGCTGCCGGTGACCGGCGCCGGCGACGAATTCGACCGGCTTTCGGAAAATCTCAACTCCATGCTGGCCAGGATCGCAACGCTCAACGAAGGTCTGAAGCAGGTTTCCGACAACATCGCGCATGATCTGAAGACGCCGCTGACCCGCCTGCGCAATCGCGCCGAAGCGACACTTTCGGGCAAGCACAAGCCCGCCGATTACCGCCAGGCGCTGGAAGGCACCATCGCCGAGTCCGACCAACTCATCAAGACCTTCAACGCCATCCTGATGATCTCCCGGCTCGAGGCCGGATATTCATCAGAGCACACCAATCGCGTCGATCTGGCGGCTGCCGTTCGTGATGTCGCCGAGCTCTACGAGCCGGTGGCTGAAGAGGCCGGCGTGTCGCTCGAAGCCGAAGTGAATGGTGCTTTTCTCGTCGACGGCAACCGCGAGCTGATCGGCCAGGCGCTGTCCAACATTGTCGACAACGCGATCAAATATTCGACGGACTCCACGTCCAAGCCGGTCGTTCGCGTGACGCTCGAGCGCACCCATGGCGAGATCAGGCTGTGTGTCGCCGACAACGGCCAGGGCATTCCGGACGATGCCGATCGGGCCCGGGCGACCGAACGTTTCGTGCGGCTCGAGAAGAGCCGTTCGCAGCCGGGCTCCGGCCTTGGCCTCAGCCTCGCCAAGGCGGTCATGACCTTCCACTATGGACGGCTTGATCTCTTGCCTGGCAATCCGGGACTATCCGTGGTCATGAGTTTCCCCGCACGGGAGGATCACTGATGGCTGCGGTTGCGAAGCGGATGATCAAGGACTGGCTGCTGAAGCCGGTGGTTGCGCTCACCCCTCTCGACGAAGGCCGGTCTCGGCAGGAACTGGCCGAAATCGCCGCCGCGGCACGCGAAGAAGGGTTGATGCGGCTGGCCAAATTCCTGGCCGGCAAGGGGGAGGGCCAGGATTTCCTGGCCGCCGTCTTCGACCTCTCGCCCTTCCTGCGTGATACGGCGCGTCGCCGGCCTCGTATCCTGGATGCTCTTTTCGAACAGCCTGTCGAGGCGCGCCTGGAGGCGATCACCGCCGCGATCGAACAGGCGCCGTTGGCCGAGACGGTCTCCGAGTCCGGCCTCATGATGGAGCTGCGCCAGTGCAAGGCCGAGGCACATTTCCTGATCGCGCTGGCCGATCTCGCCGGTGAGGCGGAAACGTCGCTGACCGTGCGGCGGCTCAGCGATCTTGCAGATGGCTGCACGCGTGCGGCCGTCGACTTCCTGCTGCGCGACGCGCACAGCCAGAGCAAGCTCAGACTGCCGGATATCGACAACCCGTCGCTGCAATCGGGCTGGATCCTGCTCGGCATGGGCAAGCTCGGCGCGCATGAGCTGAATTTCTCCTCCGACATCGATCTTGTCGTCTTCTTCGATCCGGAAGCGCCCGCCGTGGTCGACCCCCTCGACGCCACGGAGCTGTTTTCGCGGCTGACGCGCCGCTTGGTGCGCATCCTGCAGGACCGCACCGAGCACGGCTATGTCTTCCGCACCGATCTCAGGCTCCGCCCGGATCCAGGTTCGACGCCGCTGGCTATCCCGGTTGAAGCGGCACTGCGCTACTACGAAGCGCGCGGCCAGAACTGGGAACGCGCGGCGATGATCAAGGCGCGTCCGGTGGCCGGCGATCTGGCCGCGGGTGCTGCGTTCCTAAGGGAACTCCAGCCCTATATCTGGCGCAAATACATGGACTACGCGGCGATTGCCGACGTTCATTCGATCAAGCGCCAGATCCATGCCCACAAGGGCCATGGCGAGATCGCCGTGAAGGGCCACAACGTCAAGCTCGGCCGTGGCGGCATCCGCGAAATCGAGTTCTTCGTCCAGACCCAGCAGCTCATCGCCGGCGGCCGCTTTCCCGAGCTGCGCGGCCGCGAGACGGTGCCGATGCTCGGCCAGCTCGCCGCGCGCGGCTGGATCACCGCTGATGCGCGTGACGCACTCGCCCGCCAGTACTGGTTCCTGCGCCGTGTCGAGCATGCCGTTCAGATGGTGGCGGACGAGCAGACGCACACGCTGCCGGAAGACGATGAAGGGCTGGAGCGCATCGCCCACATGCTGGGCTTCGCCGATGCGGCGACGTTTTCGCTGGCATTCCGCGCCTCACTGCAGCAGGTCGAGCGCCACTATGCAGCGCTGTTTGAAACCGCCCCGGAGCTTTCGGCGGGCATCGGCAATCTGGTCTTCACCGGCGATGTCGATGACCCCAACACGCTGCAGACCTTGCAAGGTCTCGGCTTTCAGCGGCCGAGCGACATCTGTCGCGTCATCCGCGGCTGGCATTTCGGCCGCTATCGCGTCACCCAGTCGGCGGAGGCGCGTGAGCGGCTGACAGAGTTGACGCCGGCGCTGCTCAAGGCCTTCGGTCAGACGCGCCGGGCGGACGAAGCCTTGATCCGTTTCGACGAATTCCTTGCCGGCCTGCCCGCCGGCATCCAGCTGTTCTCGCTGCTGCAGTCGAACCCGGCGCTGCTCAAGCTGATGGCGACGATCATGGGCGCCGCGCCCCGGTTGGCGGCGATTATCACGCGCCGGCCGCATGTTTTCGACGGCCTGCTCGACCCGGCTCTTCTCACCGAACTGCCGGACCGCGCCTATCTTTCGGCACGGCTTTCGGCCTTCCTTGAAGGCGATAGGGCCTATGAGGAGGTGCTCGACCGGTTGCGCATCTTCGCTTCGGAGCAAAAATTTCTGATCGGCGTGCGGCTGCTTGCCGGTTCGATCGATCCGGCCCGCGCCGGCCGCGCCTTTTCCGATCTCGCCGATCTCACCATCGAGGCGGCGTTGCAAGCAGTGACAGCCGAATTCGCGGCGCGCCACGGCACGATTGCCGGTGGCGTGGTTTCGCTGCTCGGCATGGGCAAGCTCGGCAGCCGCGAATTGACCGCCGGGTCGGACGTCGATCTCATCCTGCTTTACGACCATGACGCGGACGCTGAGGACTCCGTCGGCGACAAGCCGCTGGCGCCTTCCCACTACTACACCCGCATGACGCAGCGGCTGATCTCGGCCGTATCGGCGCCGACGGCGGAGGGAGTGCTCTACGAACTCGACCTGCGGCTGCGGCCGTCCGGCAATAAGGGGCCGGTGGCCACCCACATCGATGCCTTCAAGAAATACCAGCGCCAGGAGGCGTGGACCTGGGAACACATGGCGCTGTCGCGGGCGCGTGCCATTGGCGGCGATGCCGGCCTGTGCACCGAGGTCGAGGCGGAAGTCGCAGCCGTGCTTGGCCAACCGCGCGACGCGGCGAAGGTCAAGACCGAGGCTTCGGACATGCGCGCCATGATAGAGAAGGAAAAGCCGGCACGCGATCTCTGGGACATCAAGCTGATCCCCGGCGGGCTGATCGACCTCGAATTCATCGCCCAGGTGGCTGTCATCACCGGGCAGGTGGAGGCCGGGCCGCGTGTCACCGGTACGGCCGAGATTTTGTCCCGCCTCGCGCCTGGCTTCGCCGGTGCCGGGGTCAGGCAGGAGCTTGGCGCCGCCTTCGCACTCTATCTGGCGCTGACCCAGATGACCCGGCTGTGCCTCACCGGCCCGTTCGAGCGCGACGATGTTCCGCCGGGGCTTTCGGACCTGCTTCTGGCGGTCACCGACCTGCCGGATTTCGGTGTGCTGGAAGCACATCTCAAGGAGACGTCGCAGAAGGTCAGGAAGGACTTTGATCTTTTGCTTCGTGCCGGACGACCATGAAACAGCTGCCGAAGCATCGGACCCGAACGTGGCAGCCGGTTTTGGGAAATCCGATGCTCGAACAAAGAGATGGAGCGGCAACAGGAGCGAAGATCCGCCGCTCTCGCATCGGGGGTGACGATGCAACAGGAGAAGACCATGAGAAAGTCAACCAAGCTTGCCCTTGCCTTCGCAGCACTTGCCGGCGCCGTCGGCACCAC
>NZ_PNOT02000050.1 GCF_002879535.1 Mesorhizobium intechi | reverse complement strand
ATTCTCGACCGGCAGCTTGCGGCCCTTGCTGCCGGCGAGCGCCGCGTGCAGGTCGGCCGCCCGCTGCCGGGCTTGGCCGACATTGTAGAGCGTGGCCGTGATGCCCGGATTGCCTGAGATGTCGAAGCCCTGTTCCTTGTAGGCGTCGATGGCATCGCGCACGATCGCGGCGATGTAGACGATGCTTCGGTCGGGATCCATGACATCGCGATAGATCGCCTGCGGATGATCCGGCGTCAGCCTGTCGTAGCCGCTCACCTTGTTGACCAGATCGGTCACCTCGAGCGCGGTCAGCGGGCTGATCTGGCCGAGGCCGAATGTCTGGCCGGCGAAGAATGGCTGGAAGAAGGCCTGCTGGAAGGTCATCGCGTCGTATGTGACGCCGTCGACCGTCTTGCCGCGGAAATGGTCGACCCACACTTTGTCGCGGCAGCTCCACAGGGAGGCACTGTCTTTCGCCTCGGCGCAGCCCGCGAATTCCGGCCGCTGGACAAAGGACTGCACCGGCACGCCCTTGTAGCGGAAGGCAAAGTCGAGGCCGGAATAGGACAGCGCCTTCACATAGTAGGTCTGGACCGAGCCGACGGCCGTCACATTGTAGGTATGTTCGCCGACCAGCGCGCCAACGATATGGATTGGGTCTATATCGTATACCGCCGCGACCTGCTTGATATGCGCCACCAGTTTCTTCTCGCGCTTCAGCAGCGCGACGATCTTCTCGTATTTTTCCGCGTAGGTGGTCTTGAAGGCGCGGGTTCGCGTCGCCGACGCTTCCGGGATCGGCGGCTGCGTTTGGGAGCGATTGCCGGGGGGAACGACGACCAGCGCGCTGGCATGCGCGACCTCGCCCAGCAGCGCGCCGCAGCAGAAGGCTGCGAGCAGGGGGACCAGGAGAAGCCGCTGCAACGCGATCATCGGGCGCCTTTTGTAGAAGTCGTGGGAAATGCCTGCGGCAAACGCCGCCTCCCGTCTCAACAGCCACATCATGGCACTGTCAAGGCTGGCCCGGCGGCGGCGTCGGCGAATGTCTGAAACGGGTCACAGTCATGGTAAAAAACTTGATTCAAACTTTATTGGTAATTTCTCGTTCATAACTGGCCCGGTTGTCCGTCGGCCGTTGCCTTCGGTCTGTTGTGTTTTGAGTACAGGTCCAGATGCGGTTACCAGGCGCCATCAGTTTCGTGATCGCATCGCTGTGCCTCGCCGGCTGCTCTTCGACATCGGGCATGGATGCGCTCGACATCCAGAAGCCGTCGAATGAGACCACCAGTTCGGTGGTGCGACCAAGCGCACCGATCACATCCGTTCCGGTGAGCAAGGCCAGCAATACGCGCAAGCTGGCCGAGGCCCCGCCCCAGGACGCTCCTGATCGACCCTTTGGGCTGGCGGAGGAAGAAACCGTGGCGCTTTCGGTGCCCGAATTGCCGGACAATGTCGATCCGCCCATCGAGCCCGCGGCCCTGGTCTCGCCACCGAAACTCTTGTCGCGTGCGGCACCGGCGATGCTTGCCGGGCCGGTCACCCGCTACGGTTTCCGCGATGCCAAGCCGATCAATTTCGGCCGGGCCTCGCCCCGGCACCTTGCCGTCCACGGCGTCGACGTGTCGCGCTGGCAGGGCGACGTGAACTGGGACAAGCTGCGCGCCCAGGGCGCCAACTTCGCCTACATCAAGGCGACCGACGGCGGCGACCATCTCGATCCGATGTTCATGAGGAACTGGCGCAATGCCGATGCCGCCGGGCTGAAGCGCGGCGCCTATCATTTCTTCTACTGGTGCCGCACCGCCGGCGAGCAGGCCGACTGGTTCATCCGCAACGTGCCGAAGGTCGATGGCGCCTTGCCGCCGGTGATCGACGTCGAATGGAACGGCGACTCCAGCTGCAAGCGGCGCCCGTCACGTGAAAAGGTGCTGGAGAAGATGCAGGTGTTCATGGACAAGCTTGAACGCCACTACGGTCAGCGCCCGATCATCTACACCGCCCCCGATTTCTATCGCGACAACCTCCAGGGCGCGTTCCTCGACTACCCATTCTGGCTGCGTGCGGTGGCGCGGCACCCGTCAAAGGTCTATCCCGGCCGCAAATGGCTGTTCTGGCAGTATTCAGGATCCGGCCTATCGCACGGCGTGACCGGCCGCATCGACCTCAACGTCTTCCATGGCGACGAGCGGCAGTGGCGCGCCTGGGCCGGCGGCGGCGGCCGTCAGATGATGGCCGACGCGGATTAGGGTTCGCCTCGCCATTCGCACAGGTCCTGCCGCCTATTGGAGTTGGTTGCTCCCGCTATTCCTGTCCTCGCTCAGCCGCAGCTTTCTCCGCAATGCCATGATCTCGGCGATAGCGGCATCGATCATGGTGAGAAGCGTAATCGTATCGTGCTGGGTGGGGTCGGCTCTGACGTAGGCGAGCTGGTTGACGATGTCGGTGTCGTCCTCGTTTTCGTCGCTCATGGCCGTTTTCCGGTTGTTAACTTACAGACGTTCTCATTCGATCCGATCCGTCGTCAAATTGCACCTATATCACTTCGTCGTGTGAATGGCCGCCCGACCGCCCATCCAACCGGTCGACCGCCTTGTTATGGACGACGGCGACGCGATTCGTCGAAGGTGGCAAAAGCCAGAACCGCGGAAAATGATGCGAAGCTGAGCAGGACTGCGGCGATAACCATGAGGTCGTAAGTCGACACGTTCGTTCTCCCTGGGACGATAGCCAAGGAGCAAGGAGACAGCACGGGCGATCCAGCCGCGTTGATCTGGATCAACCGATCGGCCGATGCCGGCGCCGTGCGCGGCAGGGGGGGGACTGCAGCCGAGGCGGAGAAGCGCGAGATCCATATCGCCCGTCATCCTCGACTCGTATTGGCGCCCTTGGATGAAGCCGCGGGCTCGTTGATCATTGCCTCGATGTTGTAGCCATCGGGATCCAGCACGAAGCAGGCGTAGTAGTTCTCCGCATAGTCGGGACGCGGGCCGCGCGCGCCATTGTCTTGGGCGCCAGCCGCCAGCGCCGACTGGTAGAACGCATCGACCTCTGCCTTGCTGCCGACGCGGAAGGCAACATGCAGATGGGTGAATGGTGGCGTCTCGCCGGTTCGCTGGATCTCGAACAGGCAGCCGCTGCCGACGTCGAAGGCCCAGAACACACCGTCCTTGCCGAAGGACAGGCGATATCCTACGGGCGCGAAAGCGCTTTCGTAGAAGAG
Source organism: Mesorhizobium intechi (assembly GCF_002879535.1). GTDB lineage: Bacteria > Pseudomonadota > Alphaproteobacteria > Rhizobiales > Rhizobiaceae > Mesorhizobium > Mesorhizobium intechi. The sequence goes on along the minus strand of NZ_PNOT02000050.1, from coordinate 5,169 downwards.
CTTGCTCTTCTCCAGGTCAGCCACTTCGATGGTCATGTGATCGATCATCTGGTCCTCCGTTGCGAGTGAACCTTTTAAGCCTAAGTCTGGCGCTCTTCTTGCGCCCGGATCTCGGCGGTCTGGGCCAGCACCCAATCCCGGAAGGCCTTGATCTTCGGCACGTTGCGTCGGCTTTCGAGGTGCGCCAGCCAGTAACCGTCGCCGTCGGATCCGAGGACTTCGAAGGGCTGTATCAACTGGCCCTTGGCCAGCAGGGCGCTGTAGATGTTGCGGGTGAGGATGGCCGCGCCCCGATCGGTCAAAGCCGCCATTGCGTCGTAGGCCTGCGACCCTAGCATCGGTCCTGCAATGACGCGGTCGGGCTCGAACGATCGACCGGCGGCTTCGAACCAGATCTTCCACCAGGGATCGTCGGCGCAGCACAGCGGCACCTTGTAGAGATCCTCGGGGCGGCGGATGCCGCCCACGCTTTCGGCCAGTCTTGGGCTGAGCATGGGCGTGTAGTCGGCCTTGAACAGATAGTGCGCGGTCAGGCCGGGCCAATTTCCGGTGCCGGTCCGGATCCCGATGTCCATGTCCTCGCGTGTGAAATCGACCAGGCGGGGCGATGTATTGACCTTCACTGCAAGGTCCGGATGCATCAGCTGGAATGTTCCAAGCCAAACGGCCAGCCAGTTCGTCGCGAAGGTTTCCATGGTCGTCACCGACAGAACTCCGGTCGCTCCGCCCTTTGTGGCGACCCACGCGTCGGCCAGGGCGGAGAACGCGTCGGATGCATGCGGTGCCAGCTGCTGTCCGGCCTCGGTCAAGGCGATATGCCTTGTTTTCCTTATGAAAAGTGGCGTTCCGGCACGCTCCTCCAGAACCTTGATCTGATAGCTGGCCGCCGATTGGGTCATGCCGAGTTCTTCTGCCGCCTTGGTGAAACTGCCCAGCCGCGCGGCAGCTTCAAACACCCTGATAGCCCCTAATGGTGGTAGTTCCCAACTCATGATGCATCAGTCCTCCTGATGCATGCTACGCGACGTTCGATTGGAAGCCAAGGCCGCGAACAGGCATGCTCTGGTCATCAACCCGAACACGAAAGGACAAGGCAATGGCCACGACCCTCTACAACACGCTTCGTCGCCCGATGGTCGATCTCTTCGCCGCTCCGTTCAGGCCTCGCAGGCGCGGCCAGCTTGACCCGCGTTCGCTGTCGGATCATTTCCTGCGCGACATCGGCGTCCTCGACGGACACGTGCCTCCCGGCGCCATTCGCTGAAGAGGCTGGTTTTTCGCTCACGTGGACGCAAGGGAGGGCAAGATGGATGTGTTGTCGCAGGCTCTGGCGAAGAGCCGTCAAACGATCAGTGCCTACGAGGATTATGCGGATCGCTACGATGCCATTGTGCGGCATGTTCCCAACGCGAGAGAGCAGGCATCGCTGAAGCGCCTTGTGGCGATTGCCGGCACGCCGGGCCGGATTCTGGAAGTCGGGTCGGGGGCGGGCTACGATGCGGACTTTCTGGAGGGCCTGGGCGTCAAGGTTCGGCGCACTGATGCGACAAAACGGTTTCTCGAGCTGCAAGCCGCGCGCGGCAAACATGGTGAGCTTCTCGATCTCCTCACCGACGAACTTGGCGGCCCCTATGACGCCGTCCTCGCGCTCGCCGTTCTGATCCATGTGCCGCGCGAACAGACCGACCAGGTGCTTGCCAAGATAGCCCGGTCGCTGCGGCCAGGCGGCGCCTTCCTCGTATCGATGCGTAACGGCGATGGCGAGATGTCAGGCGAATATCACACGGTCTACTGGCGCAGGGACGACTTCGCGGCTCGTCTCGACGCCGCCGGGCTGGTCCTTCTCAGGGACGATTTCAACGTGGGCCGCAACAGCGAGGAGTGGAACACCTTCCTGGCTGTCAGGCCGGCATGAGGGGGCCTTTCCCTTCTATCGCAAAGGGAAAAGGCGAGGGCGCGCGTTACGCCCGGCAGCTCATCTCTCGACTTTGCGCGAAGTCAAATTTCTGCTTGTCGGCTTTGCCTGCGCGGTCTCCGGGATGCTGTCGCTTATCACTCTCATGAATGGGCCGATTTCGCCAACGCCAATCCGGACGGCTCGGCCCGGGATGCCTCAACTCCGACAGGATGCAGCGACGGCCAACGCCGTGAGATCGATCAGTTCGCGTTGCGTGCAGGCGCCTAGACCAGTGGTCCTGCCGCTGGCGACGCACCTCCTGGCCCGCCCCCGGGAGGTTGCGCTAGGTCCGCGCCACTGGGCGGTTCCTTCTAGCGTACGCGGCTCCAGCTGATGCGATGTGATCGATGGCGGACGTCAAACCGCGGATAAGCGGCTTGCGTAGCGGCGTTTCGACAAAACGCCAGATCAAGAACGAGGCAAGGAGCACCGCGAGCAAAACGACAAAGAACGCAGCGTTCTTGCCGATCAACGGGGCCAGTGCGTTGAGAGAGATATAACCTATATACTGGTGCAAAAGATAAAGTGGGTAAGTCAATCCGCCGAGCATCAGCACGGTTTTCGAAGGGGCCACGAGGGAGCGGATCAGGAGTGCGCCTGCGAAAGTCCCAAAGACAAATCCGTTGGCGACCACGAGAGCGGGATAGGGAATGGCCGTACCGTAATGTTCCTGCATCCAGCCCTGGTTGAATGTGATCGTCTGGCACGACAACAGGAATGCCGCGACAAGAAGGATGAGCGCCGCCGGCGAACGACCTTTTGTAACTACCTGTTGGGCCAAAATACCGACCGCAAAGAAAGGCGCGTAGCTTGTGATCAGCAAGATTCGGATCGCCGTGTTCCCGAAGAAGAGCTCATTTCCCGCCGAAATCACGAGCCAGATGGCAACGATCGCCAACTTCCAACGCTGGAAGGCGCCCGCGAAAATAAGCGCCGCAACCCAGCCATAGAATACGATCTCGAGCATGATCGACCAGTAGACGCCGTCCATGGACGGCCTGCCGAATGCGCGGGCGAACATGGAAAGATTGGCGACATAGGTCGAAAAATTTGTCGGAAATCTAGGATTGTTGGCAATTGAGAGAACGACAAACGTCAACGTCATGCAGAGCAGAAATCCAGGATAAAGCCGCACGAAGCGCGCGACGGCGAAATCCTGCCACTTTCGCCCCTCAGCCGACCAGGTGATGACAAAACCGCTGATAAGGAAAAACAGACTGACACCGAGATAGCCATAGATGGCAAACGGGGCAGCCACCGGGTATCCAGCGTTGACATCTCCGGCAATCGGCCCCCGATAGAGGTAGTGAAAGCACACAACCGCCAAGGCTGCGATCAATCGTAGAAGGTCGAGTGATGCCAGGCGCGATGAGTTGGTGTTGCCAACCATTTGCATTGCCCCTCTTCGTCACACAGGCCCTTTGACCCTGACTAAAAGCCCGATCCCAAGGCTTCAGCGTCACCGAGAGGTCTATCGAGCGCGTATCGATAGTGCTTGTCGCTTCAGGCTAAATCATCGTGCGTTTGCATGAGTTCGGCCTCGCCGGAACGGGACCAAAGGTTCACAACGTTCTCTCAGGATAAGTGCGCGTGGTCTGGGAAAATATGGGCGACAAGACGATCGGCCTTGCCGTTTGGGCGCAGCGCAGCGACTTCGGCTTCCGCCAGATCCATTTCGAATTCGCCGGCAACGCGCTCGCTATCAAATACAGCGATGGCGGCGCGGCCGCCCCGATGGTCGGGGTGTTCGACATCAAATCAGGCGAAACCGCCGAGGCCGCCGTGCAGCGCCTGTTCCTGGAGAAGACCGATAAGACCGTCAGCGCCCGCTGCGTACCGGCGCCCTACACGGAAGGCACCATGCCTGCCGGCGTCAAGCGCTGCACATTCAGCCCCAATGCCGCCTATGCGAAAGAACTGAAGCGTTTGCCAACCCCGATCAGGACCCGGAGCCACCCTGCGGCGACTGGGGCGGGATGGCCGACGGCATCCAGTATTTCGCCGGCGGGTGAGGGGCGGAAGGTGCTGCCTGTCCGGGTCGGGCAGTACGAACCGTTCTTCGACAAGCAGACGCTGCGGGTGCAGTAGGTGCTGAGCCGATCCTAAATGTTAGAATAGCTCGATCTGAACTGGGTTAGCCTCATCCGGCTTGGAGTTATTGTCGATGATCTTCAGGATTTCCTCCCGAGATCTAGCCAAACGGAAGAGTCGATAGTTCGCAACTTTTTGATTCCGCTCGACAAAGGTCCTCAAGATGCTGCTTGCCTTCTCAATCAAGCCAATGGCTATTGTCGTCTCTGACAACGGAATGGAAGCCCGGCGCATGAGTTCCCCAATGACGAATAGCAAATGAAAATGGCCTTCGATCAGCCATGATTCTTCAAAAGAATTTCGAGTAACCGATGCCTGCCAGGCCAGAATTTCTTTTCTGCGACGCTCGATCACGGAATAACATTCGTGCGCCGCGATAATTATCTCGGGCGTTACCGCATGAGGATTGAATGCCTCCTCATATAGGTCGCCAAATATATCATTCGAATTAGTTTTGCTCTTCGTCGGTTCGCCGCAGAGGTACGCCAGGACAAGCTGGCCTGCTCTCGCCGCATCGATCATCCTCATTCCTGGACGAGGTGCGTTCTCTCCGCGCTTTCTAACATAAAAATAGTTGTGAGGCCGAAGACACTCAACAAGTTGGCGCTGTATGTTGTCATTTGCTCGCAAGTCGCGATTCAAGATGCGGCTCTGCGTGTTGCTTGCGAGGGCAACCCGCTCGATAAATGTACTATCGTTCGTTTCAATGATTTTCACGTGAACATAGCCGTCGTCTAGGTCGGCCATGGTTCCGGTCGAAACCGCATGAATTACAGTCGCGGTTTGGCAGCCATTCACGATCTGAGGGTTTACCATCGTGATAGGGTGTCGGCCATTCGCTATTGAAACAATCTGTTCGCAAACGATTGTAAGACCGGAGTTCAAGAACCAAAAATCGCTTGCCTGTCCGGACAGTAATGTTTCGCGGATTTCCCTATTGACCTCATTATCCAAGCCAAGGAAATATCTAACGTTTTGCCAGATTAATCGCTCGTCGAATGTTTGATTTTCTGCGCTGAGAAACTGAGTCAGTTCCTTCAACGAGACCTTCAGCATGACAGCCCGCTTGTTGGCCTCTTTTACGCCGAACGCGGCATCATCTGACGGAACGATCTTCTTCT
>NZ_PNOT02000084.1 GCF_002879535.1 Mesorhizobium intechi | reverse complement strand
GGAGACTGGAGGCGGTGTTCGCGGGTGATGATCTTAACTTTCGCATGCATTGCCTTCCCCTTCGCTGCGTTTCTTTTTTATGATTAAACGAACTTAATCGCACTTTGTAACGGCACAAAATTGGCGTTGCTCTGGCAATGTAACGGAATTGAAACAGAACTGCCGGCAAACCGGGCAGAATCGGTCATTCCGGCTCACACTTCGCCGAAGCGCGGTAGTCCCACGTCGGCTCCAGCCAGGTAACCCCAACCCGAGCGCCTGCCGAACAGCAGATCGACCGCAGCGCAACGAGCGCTTTTTGCAACCTGCAAGGTGTCTTGTTCGTCGGCTTCCGCGCTTTGTGAGATGACATGAGAACGGCATTTCGGAACCGGGGCTAACACCCGGATTCTCCGCGATTTTCCTGGGCAGCAACCGCAACGAATTCAGCCGAGGACGACGCCTGGACTTTGGAGCGAAATCAATGGAGTCTCACAAACCATTGCATTTCAACGCAAAATATGATTTTATTGAATGATTATTCAACAAAGAAGAGACGTTTTATGAACCCGCACCTGCGTGACGTGGCGATCCCCAACGATTGGGACCGGCGGGGACTACCGGGCTGGAGCTACCATTCCGACGCCCTTCTCGAACTCGAGAAGGAGCATGTGTTCCGCAACCATTGGCAGATCATCGGCCATGTCTGCGACATCCCGAACGCCGGCGACTATCTGACCATGGATGTGGTCGGCGAACGCGCCTTGATCGTGCGCGGCAAGGACGGCGTCGTGCGCGGCTTCAACAACATGTGCCGCCACCGCGGCAGCCGTGTCGTCGCCGACAGCCAGGGCAATTGCAAGAACGCGCTGGTATGCCCCTTCCATGGCTGGGTCTACAATCTCGACGGCACGCTGCGCGGCGCCGCGCGCCCGCGCTCCTTCCCCGATCTCGACAAGACCGAGTTCGGCCTGATGCAGCTCGACCTCGAAGTCTGGATGGGTTTCATCTTCATCCGCTTCCGCAATGGCGGACCGCAGCCTTCGGTCGCCGAACTGATGAAGCCGATCGAGCCCGAATTCGCGCATTACAAGGCCGCGGACATGGTGCCGTCCTGGGGCATCTGGACCCAGAAGACGCCGGTCAACTGGAAGTCGGTGCGCGATGTCGACAATGAGGGCTATCACGTTGCCATGGCGCATCCTGCCCTGCAGGATCTTTATGGCGCGACCTATTTCGATGAGCCCTTCATTAATGGCGTATCGCGCTCCTTCGCCACCTACAATCCGCATGCCGGTCGCCGCTGGAGCGTCAAGAACTACGTCAAGATCGCGCCTGAGCCGGCGCATCTGCCGGACTATCTGAAGAAGGCCTGGGTCTATTACGGCATCTTCCCCAATGCGGTCATTTCGGTGATGCCGGAATCCGTGCAGTTCTATCAGGAGTTTCCGCTGTCGACGGGTCAGACCCTGCTGCGCGGCGCCATCTACCGCTACCGCGACGAAAGCCGCGAGCAGGCCGCCGCCCGCTACCTCTCCTTCCGCATCGACCGCGACACCATGTCGGAAGATGTCCAGCTGTCGGTGTGGTCCAACGAATCCATGCTGTCCGAAGCCTTCGAGGGCTTTTATCTCTCCGACCTCGAATATGGTGTGCGCACCCACCATGATCATCTGCGCAAGATGCTGCCGGTGCTGGGCCTGGAGACGGCGCCGGAGGAGAAGGACATGTGGAATTTGAACGACGCGCTGAGGTCGCGGTCGTAGCTTCCTTCTCCCCGTTCTACGGGGGCGAAGGAGGGAACTTCACCCCCGCCACACGCCTTCTTTCCTCAAATCATCCATGGTCCGGGAAATGCCTTCGCGCAGAATGCCGACCATGTCGTCGATCTGCTCGCGCGTGATGATCAGCGGCGGCGACATCACGCACATGTTGATAAGCGGCCGCACCAGCAAGCCAAGTTCATGGCAGTGGGCGTCGATGCGTTTGCCGACATCCTTGTCGAGTTGCAGCGGATCCTTGCTTTCGCGGTCGGCGACGCATTCGACGCAGCCCATCAGTCCGGACCCGCGCACCTCGCCGACCAACGGCAGGTCTTCCAGCGTCTTCAGCTGCGCCTGGAAATAGGGCGCGACCGCTTGCGCGTGGGCAAGCACGCTCTCTTCCAGCAGGTCGAGGTTTTTCAACGCCACGGCGCAGCCGACGGGGTGGCTGGTATAGGTCAGGCCGTGGCCGAACATCGCATCGGGATGGTTCGAACGGCGCAACTCCTGCAGCAGCCGTTCCGAGATGATGACGCCGCCGAGCGGGAAATAGCCCGAGGTGACACCCTTGGCGAAGGTGATCATGTCGGGATCGATGCCGAACACGTCGCCCGAGGCGAAGACATGGCCGAGCCGGCCGAAGCCCGTCACCACCTCATCGGAGACATAGAGGATATCGTTGTCGCGGCAGATCTCGCGGATGCGCTTGAGATAGCCGTCGGGCGGGATCACGACGCCCCCCGACGCCTGCACCGGCTCGCCGACGAAAGCGCCTATTTTGTCAGCGCCGACACGGGCGACCGTGTCGCGGAACTGGTCGACGAGGAAGTCGGTGAAGGCGGCAAGGCTCATGCCTTGCGGACGGCGGAACGGATCTGGCGAGGACAGCTTGATCACCAGCTCGTCGGCGCCGTCCATCCAGTCGCGGTCGCGAGGGCGGCCGTTGAGCGAGGCCGACAGATAGGTCGAGCCGTGATAGGCGCCGCCGCGCGACAGGATCAGCTTCTTTTCCGGCCGGCCGCGTACATTGTTGTAGAACTGCATGAAGCGCAGCGCGGTCTCCACGGCCGACGAGCCGCCGGTCGTATAGAAGACATGGCTAAGGTCGCCCGGCGCATGGCCGGCAATGCGCATGGCAAGTTCGGCCGACGGCGCGTTCATCGTGTACCAGGGCGTGTTGTAGGACAGCACCATCGCCTGGTCGTACATGACCCTGGCAAGTTCCTCGCGGCGGTGGCCGACATTGACGCACCACATGCCGGCGGGCCCGTCGATCAGCCGCTTGCCGGTATTGTCGGTGATGTAGATGCCGTCGCCCTCGCCGATCAGCGCGCGGGCTTCCGCACCGACGGAACCGGCATAGGGCCAGGGTTGGATAAGATGGCGCTTGCCCAGTTCAATGGCGTCGTCACCGCCGGATGCCGCCATTTCGCTCGCCTTCAGGTCCCTCAACGCAGCCATTGTCGCCTCCACGTCTCTGTCGATTTCTTCTTGAGCTTAAAATTCGGCGGCAAAGCCGGGAAATGGTCGCTTTATTTGCATTATTTTGAATGTCTGTTCAATCAATATCTCAGAAATAGCGCTTGATTTCAATCCACGGATGCGCGCATGATGAAAGAAAGCCGGCAAGCTAGGGACGCGACCAGCAAAGCGGTCACCGGTTTTGCGTTCGATCGCGTTCCAAGGATAAGTGGGAACAAACAGCCGGCGTCAGCACAATGGGATGCCGCATGGCGGAACTGTCCAGGCCAGCAACCGAGATCACGCCCGGAGCCTTGCCTTCCGGAGTCTGGCCCCGCGGAGTCTGGCAATGACGGCGACCGCGGAAGGGTTGCCCCCGTTGCGCATGACGCGGGCCAGAAGAAATGCCCTTCTGCAATCCGAACCCGTCCAGGGCTTTGCCCTGATCAGCCCGACCTTTCTCTACGCCCTCATCCTGCTGGTACTGCCGATCCTGGTGGTCATCGCCCACTCCTTCTGGACGCAGCACTACCTGACCATCGACCGCACCTTCACGCTGGAAAACTACCGCATCGCGCTGACCGAGCCGATCTACCGCGATCTGTTGTGGCGCTCGCTCTACATCTCGCTGACGGTCAGCCTGTTCACCGTCATCCTCGCCTACCCGATCGCCTACTTCATCTCCTTCCATGGCGGCCGCCACAAGAGCCTGTGGCTGTTCCTCATCACCATCCCGTTCTGGACCAGCTATCTCTTGCGCGTCATGTCGTGGAAGGTCATCCTCGGCTACAATGGCGTGCTCAATTCCGGCTTGATGGGCCTCGGCATCATCGACGAGCCGTCGACCGCACTGCTCTACAATTCAAGCGCCGTCATCATCACCCTCACCCATGCCTGGGCGGCCTTCGCCATCCTGCCGATCTTCGTCTCGCTGGAAAAGGTCGACCGCACGCTGGTCGAAGCAGCCACCGATCTCGGCGATGGTCCCTTGCGTTCATTCCTGCGCGTGACCTTGCCGCTATCGGCGCCGGGCGTCATCTCGGCGGCGCTGATCGTCATGATCCCGACCGTCGGCGACTATGTCACGCCGAAGCTGGTCGGCGGCAAGGACGGCGTCATGATCGCCAACGCCATCCAGGCACAGTTCGGCAAGGCCGCCAACTGGCCGCTGGGGGCCGCCCTTTCCGTCACCACCATGCTGGTCGTCACGCTGATGGCCGGCGCCACGGTGCTGATCATCCGCGCACTGCAGCGGCTGGCACGATGAGGGCGCGGCGTCTCCTGTCGGGCGGCTGGCTGTCCGTCTATGCGTTCCTCTATATCGTGTTCCTCTACCTGCCCGTGATCTTCCTGCCGATCTTCTCGATCAACACGGCGCCGACGCCGAAATTCCCACTCACCGGCTTCACCTTGCAATGGTATGCGGATCTGCCACACACGCCGGCCCTGCTCGACGCCGCCTGGAACAGCCTGAAGGTCGGGGTCTGCGCGTCGGTTCTCGCCACCGTGCTCGGCATCCTCGCCGCCCGCTCGATCACCCGCTATCGCTATCCCGGCCGCCGCACGATCAACGGCCTGATCATGGCACCGCTGGTGCTGCCCGAGGTGATCGTCGCCATCTCGATGTTGCTGGTCATGCTGCAGCTGGGCCTCAGCCTCTCGCTGTTCACCGTCGTGCTCGGCCATGTGCTGGTCTGCATTCCCTATTCGATGACGGTGCTGACCTCCGGCTTCGAGGGCTTCGACCGCAGTCTGGAGGAAGCCTCCGCCGATCTCGGCGAGACCGCCTTCGGCACCTTCCGCCGCGTGACGCTGCCAATGGTGGCGCCGGCCATCATCTCCAGCCTGCTCGTCTGCTTCACCATTTCGCTCGACGAGTTCATCATCGCCTTCTTCCTGACCGGCACCGAAGCGACGCTGCCGATCTACATCTGGGGCCAGTTGCGTTTCGCGTCGAAACTGCCGGGCGTGCTGGCGCTGGGCACGCTGCTTCTGGTGGCCTCCTTCCTGTTGATGACAATCGCCGAAATCCTGCGCCGCCGCGCGGCCAGGGGCACCCAGAACGAGGGAGGCCTCTATGCCTGAACAGCCGCGGACCGAGCGCCCCCAATCCGATCCGGCCCAGTCTGATCGTGCTATGATCGAGATCCGCAACGTCACCCGCAGCTATGGGGCGTTCAAGGCGCTGGACGACGCGTCCCTGACCATAAGGGAGGGCGAATTCTTTTCGCTGCTCGGCCCGTCCGGCTGCGGCAAGACCACGCTTTTGCGCATGATCGCCGGCTTCGACAACCCGACCAGTGGATCGATCGCGGTCGGCGGCCAGCCGATGGAAGGCATTCCAGCCAACCGCCGGCCGACCAACATGGTGTTCCAGAGCTATGCGATCTTCCCGCACCTCAATGTCGAGCAGAACGTCGCTTACGGGCTGAAGCGGCTGAAGCTGCAGGGCGGCGAGGAGAAACGACGCGTCGAGGAGGCGCTGGCGCAGGTCTCGCTGATCGGACTTGGCAAGCGGCTGGCCACTGAACTGTCCGGCGGCCAGCGCCAGCGCGTGGCGCTCGCGCGCGCTTTGGTCATGCGGCCCAAGGTGCTGCTGCTGGACGAGCCACTGTCGGCGCTCGACAAGAAATTGCGCGAGCAGATGCAGGTCGAACTGCGCCGCCTGCAGCAGGCGGTCGGCATCACCTTCGTGCTGGTCACCCACGACCAGTATGAGGCGCTCGCAATGTCCGACCGCATCGCGGTGATGTTCGGCGGCAGGATCGCGCAGGTCGCCTCGCCCAAGGAAATCTACCAGCGTCCGGTCAACCGCCAGGTCGCCGACTTCCTCGGCGGGATGAACTTCGTCAAGGCCGAGATCGTCGAGGAGAACGGCGCCTCGCTGACCGTCGACACGCTCGGCTTCGGCCGCGTCAAGACCGACAAGCCGAAGGCCTTCGTGCGCAATGGCGGCGCCGCGACGCTCGGCATACGGCCCGAGCGCCTGCGCGTGCTGTGGGACAATGCGACGGCAAAATTCGAGGTCGCCGGCACGGTGGTCGAGCGCCACTATTTCGGCGAGATCACCCATCTGATCGTCGAGATACCGGGGCTGGAGAAACCACTGTCGGTAACGGAGACCAACGATTTCGGCGCCGACGACATTCCGGTCGGCACCTCTATCCGGCTTGCCTATGATCCCGAGGCGCTGGTGGCGATGGGGGATTGAAGCTCGGCGATGATCTTGCGCGCCGCGATGCGCCCCGCAACGATCGCACCCTCCACATAGCCCGGAAAAGATGGCGACAGTTCGGAAGCGGTGAAATGGACTGGCGGCGCACCCGCGAGAATCGTGCGCTCGGCGTCCCTTGCCGTCGCGTCGACGATGAGGTCGCTGTAAGCGCCGCCGCTCCAGCGGTCATGGATCCAGTCGCGCTGGCTGAAATCTTCACCATCGGCCGCGCCCGGACCAAGAGCGGCCACCAGCCTTGCCGTCACTTCCGCGCGCAATGCCGCATCGCTGAGCGCACGCCATCGCAACGCCAGCGGCCCGCCGACGAAGACGACGAGCGCGGCATGCTCCGCGTCCCTGCTGGCGTCGCAAGCAAACAGCCCCGGCAGGTCGCGCCACATCACCATGCCGCTCAAACCTTGCTGACGCCAGAACGGCCTGGGATAGCGCACCAGGATCTTGATCACCGCTCCGCTTTGCCAGACGCCGAGCGCCTTCGCGAGTCTCGCCGGCATGGCCGGCGCGAGAGGGAGCCTCGCGGCCGTCGCCGGTGGCAGCGCGACCAGCACGCGGCGCGCTAGGATCACGCCATTGTCCGTGACGACACGAACACCTTGCGGCCCATGCTCGACACGCGTGACCGGTTCGCCAAGCCGCACACGGTCGCCGAGATCGCCAGCCAGATCCTCGGCCAGCGACTGCATGGTCTCGCGCAGGGAGTACTGCAGCTCCGGCACCTCGTTGGTGATGCGCCGGTCATTGTCGATCAGGTGCCAGAGCGGCACCTTGTCCATTGCCAGGCACCACAGGCCTTCGATCATCGAGCGGAAAGCCGCCTTGGCGTCGATGGGATCATCTTGCTGATCCAGCCAGGCCGCGACGCTCATGCCGGCAATCGACGGGTCGTCCGGCTCGATGCCGTTCATGCGCTCGCGGATCGCCATCGCGCCGTAATAGGTCTGCTTGGCGTCCTTGGGCGGCATCGATGGATGCGTGACGAAGTCGCCCTCGACATAGGTTTCGACGAAGGTCTTGCCACGGGCCTTGGCCAGCGCCATCACTTCCGGCATGTCCTCGCACAGAAATTGGCCGCCGCTGTCGATGCGCTCGCCCAGTCCATTCCGGACGGCTTCCACCCGTCCGCCGACACGATCGCGCGCTTCAAGCAGCACGAAATCGATGCCAGCCTGGTTCAACTCAAGCGCCGCCGACAGGCCGGTGAAACCGGCACCGACAACGACGACGTCGGTTCTTTCCGCTGCGTCCGTCAATAGCCGGCCTTGATCTTCTCGAACTCGTCGACCATGCGCTTCTTCAGCTCGGGCGCGACCGGCTGTTGGAACAGCGTCTTGTCGAGGAACATGTCGATGTCGTCGAAACCGCGCTCGGCCAGCACCTTGTGTTCGATCGCCGCCATGCCGGCACTATTTCCATGGCCGTAGCCGAATGTCGTGACCATGTATTTCGAAATATCGGGCGCATTGACGGCGTTTAGGAAATCATAGGCCTGGTCAAGCTTGCCTGGCGCGTCCTTCATCAGCACGTAACCGCACACCCAGGTCGACATGCCTTCCTTGGTATCGCGATTCATGGCGACCGGAACACCTTGCCCGCTCATGGCGATCAGTGTCTGGCCCCAGCCCCAGGCAAGGTCGACCTCATTGCCCGAAAAAGCCTGGTCGATGTCGCTCGAGTCGGTCCAGTAGAGACGGACGTTCTTGTGCACCTGGCGAAGGAAATCGGACGCCTGCTTGAACTGCGCGTCGGTCATCTTGGTCCAGTCCTTCAGGCCGATGACCAGGCTCGCCAGCGCATAAGCATCGTCGACATTGTCGCCGATGGTGACGCGACCCTTGAATTTCGGATCGGCCAGGATCCGCAGCGACCGCGCCTCGTCCGCCGTTACATTGTCAGTGCGGTAGAGCAGTGCCGTGTTGCCCCAGTCGAACGGCATGAACCAGGCCTTGCCATCGGGCGTGGTGGCGAGGTTCTTCATCGCCATGATGCCGGGATTGAGGTCTTTCCAGCCCGTGATCTTTGACGTGTCTAGCGGCTGCAGCAGGCCCGCGTCACGCCATTTCGCCACGCTTTGCGAACAGGGGTGCGCGATATCTGTCTTGAAGCCCGCCCGCATCTTCTCGAAGGCTTCGTCCTCGTCACCGAAGAAGGCGAAGGTCGGCTCGGCGCCCTGTTTGGCGGTATAGGCGGGATGCAGCAGCGGGTCCTCGTAGCCGGACCAGTCGAACACCAGGAGATCGCCGCCGCCTTCCGCCCAGGCATAAGCCGCGCCGGCGCCGATCGTGCAGGCGGCGGCAAGCGCCAGGCGGCGTAGCATTGGCGTCATGGCAAACTCCCCCATCGCGAAAAGCTCTTGCGAGGTTAGGAGAAATCATCCGCTTTGGCGAGGCCCGTCCGCCCGCCGTGCGGCAGCGGACGGGCGGCCGGAACGAGGTCAATACCCGGCTTTGATCTTCTCGAATTCGGCGATCATCTTCAGCTTGAGGTCGGACGGCAGCGGCGACTGGAACAGCGTCTTGTCGACGAATTTCTGCACGTCGTCATAGCCCTTTTCCCTCAGGATCGCCTGATCGACGCCGGCCATGCCCTTGGCGTTGGCCTGGCCATAGCCCCAGTCCTTGACCAGCACCTTGGCGGTCTCCGGATCGTTGACGGCGTTCAGATAGTCATAGGCCTTGTCCACGTTGCCGGGCGCGTCCTTGAACAGCACATAACCACAGACCCAGGTCGAGATGCCTTCATTTGTATCCTTCACCGACTTGATCGGCACGCCTGCCTTGACGGACTGTACCGTCGCATCGTTCCAGGCCCAGGCGAGGTCGACCTCGCCGCCGGACAGCAACTGGACGATATCGGTGGTGTCGGTCCAGTAGGAGCGGACGTTCTTGTGCACCTGGCGCAGGAAATCGGAAGCCTGCTTGAACTGGTCGTCCGTCATCTTGGTCCAGTCCCTCAGGCCGATGGCGAGGCTCGCCAGCGCATAGGCGTCGTCGACATTGTCGCCAATCGACACCCGGCCCTTGAACTTCGGATCGGCAAACGCCTTCAGAGACTGCACGTCCTTGGCGTCGATCTTGGAGGTGTTGTAGGTGAGCTGCGTGTTGCCCCAATCCCAAGGCATGAACCACGCCTTGCCGTCATCGGTGGTGGCGAGATTTTTCATCGCCATGATGCCGGGATTGAGGTCCTTCCAGCCCGTGATCTTCGACGTGTCGAGCGGCTGCAGGAGGCCCGCCTCGCGCCACTTCGTCACGCTCTGCGAGCAGGGATGGCCGAGGTCGGCCTTGAAGCCCGAGCGCACCTTCTCGAACGCTTCGTCTTCGTCGCCGAAGAAGGCGAAGGTCGGCGAATCGCCGTTCTTCTCGACATATTTCGGATGGAAGCTCGGATCCTCATAGCCGGACCAGTCGAACACGATCAGATCCTTGTCGGCGGCGACGGCGAACGCTGCCGCCGAAGCCGCAAGCGCGCCACCCAGCGCCAATGTCAATGTCAGGCGTCGGCTAAGGTTCTTCATGTTGTCCCCTTTTGGTCTTGCCGGTCTTGGCGGCCGGCTGTTGCTAACCGTAATGCTTCGGGAAGGCAGCGGCCAAAAAAGCGTTGGCGGCCTGCAAGGCTGTTTCGCGCGTCGTGTCCTCGGTGCCCATCATCAGCCGCAGCCAGAGCCCCTCCAGCATGGCCGACAGCGCCAGCGCCATCACCTGCGGCTCATAGGCATATGAGCCGCTGTGCTTGAGCGTCGTGCAGAGATCGACGAAGACCTGCTGGTAATAAGCGTCGCGCGAGCTGCTCAGCGCCTGATAGGTCGGCCGCGACTTGGCCTCGCCCCAGAAGGCCAGCCAGGCGGCGAGCTTGCGCTTGTTGCAGATCGAGCGGTCGAAGTCGGCCCACACCAGCTGCTGCAGCTGCCGTGCCGGATCGTCGCCTGCCTTCTGCAGGGCGGCGCGCCAATGCGCCGAATACTCGTCATACATGTGCTGCAGCGTCGCGATCAGCAGCTTTTCCTTGCTCTCGAAATGGAAGTTGACGATGCCGCGCGACAGGCCCGCGCCATCGGCGACATCGGCCATCGTCGTCTCGGCATAGCCGCGCTTGGCCAGCGAATCGATCGTCGCCTCGATCAGCTGCAGTTGACGGACCTCCTTCGAAGCCTTGCGTCCACGCTTCTCGGTCTCGGCTTTCCCCGCCGGTTCGAGGAGGGCATCCCTGGCGTCTGCCGTTTTCATGGGCGTGATCGTCTCCAGCATCGCCGGCTATCCAATCGCATCCGGCTTCCACCCGCGAAGATGAGTGGGACGGTGCTCGCCGCTGTCAAGCACCTTCTGCATGGCCTCCCAGGTTCTGATGTTCTTGTCGACATAGGCAGCGCCGACCACGGCGGCGACCGGCGCATAGAGCGGTCCTTTCAGCCTTTCCAGCTCGCCACGCGCCACCTCGCGGTACCAGATGTTGCGGTCCCTGACGGTGACATCGGCAAAGCCGGCGCGCCGCATCGCCTGCGCATAGCGCGCCGGCGAGGCCATGGCGAAGGACAGCCCTTCCGCCGCGATATAGGCCGTCATCTCGGGTGACGGGTCGCTGTCATGCCCGATCATCCAGTTGGAGGCGGCAAAGACGCCGCCCGGTTTCAGCACCCGGAAGATCTCGGCGAACAGGCCTTCCTTGTCAGACACATGCAGCAGCGCGTCCTTGGAAAACACGGCATCGAAGGAGCGATCGGCGAAAGGCAGCGGCCCGGGTGGCGCCTGGACGAAGCTGACGCGGCCCGAGAGCCCATGCTCGGCCGCTCGCCGCCTGGCCGCCTCGATCACCGGCCGTTCGACATCGAAGCCGGTGGCGTGGGCAACGCCATGACACTCGACCAGATGCAGCGTGATGCCGCCGGAGCCGCAGCCAATATCGAGTATCGTCTTGCCCTCGAGCGACAGCCCTTCGACAACCCGGTCGACCTCTTCAGGTCCGCCCGGCGACAAGTAGCCATCGCCCCACAGCGCCTCGAGGAAGCGGATGGCGGTATCGTCATACTCGGCATCTGCCGTTTCGATCATCAGCCCTCGATCCCCAATCGATGAATGCTCGCTTCGAACGTCGGCAAAGCTTAGCGCATGCCGGGAAAAACGCAACACCATTTGTTGAACATTCATTCAGAACGACTGGACAGAATGCCCGATACCGTGCCAAATTCCGCGTATTCGGGAACAGATCACGCAGAAATGAACAGCGGGTCGCACAGGGCAATTACCGGAAAAGGCGCGAACGGTTTTCCCGGGAAAAGCGCGTAGCGCTTTCCCTTGGGAACGGCTTGGAAACAAAGAGGCTGGGCCAAAATGAAAGCTTGGGACGCGATCGTTATCGGCGGCGGACACAATGGCTTGGTCAATGCCTGCTACCTGCAGCGCGCCGGGCTCGACGTGCTGGTGGTGGAGAAGAACGACTGGGTCGGGGGTGCGGCCACCAGCCGCGAGTTGACGCCGGGCTTCGTCTATTCCAACTGTTCCTATGTCTGTTCGCTGTTCCGCCCGGAAATCATGCGCGATCTCGAGCTGCCGCGCTTCGGCCTGCAGGTCATTTCCTATGAGGGCGGCGCGGTGTTCACGAGGGATGGCGACTATCTCGCCAACTACCGCGATCATGATGCGCACCGCCGCGAATTCGCCCGCTTCTCCAGGCGCGACGCCGAGGCCTATGACCGCTATGCCCGCGACGTGACGCGGCAGTGCCGCTTCATCCAGCCCCTGCTGATGCGCACCGCGCCCGACCCGACCAGCTTCAGGCCGCGCGACCTTGGCGAGCTTCTTTATCTCGGCAAGAAATTCGCCGGTCTGTCGGCGGAACAGATGGCGCTGACGCTGCGCTTCTGGACGATGTCGATCTCGGACTTCCTCGACGAGTATTTCGAGACCGATGTCATCAAGGCGAACTTCGCGCTGTCGGGCATCATCGGCACCGCGCTCGGACCGATGTCGCCAGGCACGGCCTACGTGCTCTTGCACCACTATATGGGCGAGGTCGACGGCTCGGTCGGTGCCTGGGGCTATGCGCGCGGCGGTATGGGCGCGGTCACCAAGGCGCTGGCCGCGTCGTTCAAGGCCTCGGGCGGCACCATCCGCACCGGCGCCGAGGTCGACCACGTGCTGGTGAACCGAGGCAAGGCCACGGGCGTCGTGCTGGCCGGCGGCGAGGAGGTTTACTGCAAGCTCGTCGTCTCCAATGCCGACGTGAAGCGCACCTTCCTGAAGCTGGTCGAAGAAAAGGAACTGCCAGATGTCTTTCTGCGCCGGGTGAAGAACTTCAAGATCCGCGGCTCCTCCGGCAAGATCAACATCGCGCTCGATTCCCTGCCGGAATTCCCCGCGCTGCCGAGGGATTCGCCCGTCTATCGCGGCGACATGCATTTCACCGATTCGATCGAGCGGATGGAGCGCGCCTACGACGACTGGAAGGCCGGGCGCTGGTCGGCCGATCCCTTCCTCGACATGGTCATCCCGACAACGCTCGACCCGACGATGGCGCCGCCCGGCAAGCACTTCATGAGCTGCTTTGTGCAATACGCGCCGCCCAAGGTGAACGGCCTCGACTGGACCGATGCCGACCGTGACGGTTTCGCTGAAAGCGTGATCGCGCAAATCGCTGAGTATTCGCCCGGCTTCCGCGACCGCATCGTCCATATGGAGGTGCGCACGCCGCGCGAGATCGAGGCCGAGGTCGGCTTGACCGAAGGCAATATCTTCCAGGGTGAACTGACCTTCGACCAGCTTCTGTTCAACCGCCCTGTGCCGGGCTACGCGCAATACCGCTCGCCCGTGGGCGGGCTCTATATGTGCGGCTCCTCGACCCACCCGGGCGGCGGTGTCATGGGCGCGCCCGGCCGCAATGCGGCAGCCGAAATCCTGCGCGATCTCGCCAAATCCACCTCGCATATGAGCCCGGCCCATGAAGTCATTTGATGCAATCGTCATCGGCGGCGGCCACAACGGCCTCGTTGCCGCCGCGACTTTGGCCAAAGCAGGCAGCAAGGTGCTGGTGCTGGAGGTTGGAAACGAAGTCGGCGGCGCCGCACGCACCGAGGAATTTGCCCCGGGCTTTCGCGTCTCGTCGATCGCTCACCTGCTGAACCGCCTGCACCCCGATGTGGTGAAGACGCTGGAACTGGAGACGTATGGGCTGCAATTTGCCCGCGCCGACTTCCTGCCGTCGGTGGCGCTGTCGATGGACGGCCCCGCGCTGATGCTGCATGGCGCCTATGGCGAGGTGCTGACCGGCGCCAGTTCCTCCGAACAGTCCGCCTGGAAGGACTTGCGCGCGCAACTGCTGCGCTATGCCGGCATCCTGAAGCCCTTCCTCTCCCGCCGGCCGCCCGATCTCGCGGGCATGTCGTTGATGGACACCGCAGGGCTTGGCCAGACCGCGTTGGCGCTGAAGAAACTCGGCAAGGAGGACATGCGCGACTTCTTGCGCGTGCTCTTGATGAACGTCGCCGACCTGCTCGACGAGCAACTTGAAGATGCCAGGCTGAAGGGCCTGCTCGCGTTCGACGCCACCCTCGGCAGCCATCTTGGTCCGCGCTCGCCAACCTCGTTGCTCGGCCTCTACTATCGCCTGGCCGGCGAGATCGGCGGAACGGCCGGTGCGCAGGTCCTGCCGCAAGGTGGCATGGGCGCCGTCGTCGCCGCCATTCGGGCCGCGGCGGAGAAGGCCGGCGTCACCATCCGCACGTCGGTTGCCGTGGCGAAAATCACCGTCGAGAAGGGCCGTGCCGTCGGCGTCACCCTTGATATTGGCGAGGAACTGCGCGCCAGGACTGTTGTCTCGGCGATCAATCCGGCAACGACCTTCCTCGACCTTGTCGGACCGCGTGAGATCGACACCGGTTTCGTGCGCAAGGTGAAAAACATCCGGATGAAGGGTGATGCCGCCAAGCTTCATCTGGCGCTCGACCGGCCGCCGCAATTCCCCGGTGCTGATGCCGCCGCTCACAAGGGCCGCCTGGTCATCGCGCCCTCGCCCGATCATGTCGAGCGCGCCTTCAACCCATGCAAGTATGGCGAATTCCCGCCTGAGCCGGTGCTGGAAATCACCCTGCCCAGCCTCGCCGATCCATCGCTGGCGCCTGATGGCGCCTGTGTGCTCTCGGCGGTGGTGCAATATGCGCCCTACGCCTTGAAGGAAGGCTGGACTGCCGGCAAGCCGAAATTCCTCAAGGCGATCATGGCGCAGCTCGAGGCTTACGCGCCCGGCATCGGCAAGAGCGTCGTTCACGCCGAGCTTCTGACACCGGCCGATATCGAGATGCGCTACCGCGTGCCCGGCGGTCACTGGCACCATGGCGAGTTGCAGGCCGACCAGATGCTGGTCTCGCGGCCCCTCTCCGGCTGGTCGGGCTACGACACGCCGCTCGAAGGGCTGTTCCTGGCCGGCGCCGGCTCGCACCCTGGCGGCGGCGTATCCGGCGCTCCTGGCTTGAACGCAGCGCGGCGCATCATTGCGATGAAGGGATAGGTCATGGCCCAGGCGACCAGGAAGAAGCCCGTTGCGAAGACGGCCGATGCGGCTGTCTCCGCCCGCATCGCCGTACAATCCCATTTCCGCACGCTACGCCTCGGCACGCCGTTCCAGCCGCGCCTCGACGCGCTGGCCAAGACCCAGGAATGGTACAATTGGGCCGGCTACCGTGCGCCGCATTCGCTGTGGGACGAGGAACTCGAATACTTCGCCATCCGCAGCCAGGCGGCGCTGTTCGACATCTCGCCCATGACCAAATACCGGATCGAAGGGCCGGATGCCGAAGCCTTCCTCGACCGTGTCACCTTGCGCGACGTCACCAAGCTCAGGCCCGGCCGTGTGCATTACACGGCGTGGTGTGACGACGAGGGATTCGTCCTCGACGACGGCACGCTGTTTCGCCTGTCGCCGACGCGCTTCCGCCTGTGCTCGCAGGAGCGGCATCTGCCCTGGCTGCTCGACAGCGCCATTGGTTTCGACGTCATTGTCGAGGAAGAGACCGAGGCCGTTGCCGGCCTGGCTCTGCAAGGACCAACCTCCTTCGCCGTGCTGCGCGACGCCGGCTTCGCTGGTGTCGAGAAGCTCAGGGTTTTCGACCTTGCCGCTTTCCCGCACGACGACACAAGCGTGACTATCTCGCGCACCGGCTTCACCGGCGATCTCGGCTACGAATTGTTCGTGCCGGCCGACAGGGCGCTGAGCCTGTGGGACCGGCTGGTGGCGGCGGGCGAACTGCGCGGCATCCGCGCCATCGGCTATACCGCCCTTAACCGCGCGCGGCTCGAGGCCGGGCTGATCGTTGCCAATGCCGACTTCACCACCGCCGAGCATGCCATACGCGCCGACCGCTTGCGCAGGCCCGACGAGATCGGCCTCGGCTTCATGATCGAGCCGCAGAAGGCCCATTTCAACGGCCGCCGCGCCATTCTCGAAGCGCGCGCCAAAACCAAGCTGCGCCATGTGCTGGTCGGGCTGGAGATCGAGGGCAACATCCCGGCTGAACACGCCATCGTCTATCACAAGAAGCATCTGGAGGTCGGACTGGTCAGCGCCGCCATGTGGTCGCCGATGGCCAAGCGCAACATTGCCCTGGCCTCGCTGGCGCGGCCTTATGGCGATACCGTCGTGGAAGACCTTTGGGTCGAGATCTATGCCATGCGCGAGCTGCAATATCAGAAGCTGATGAAACGGGCCAAGGTGGTGGCGCGGCCCTTCATCAAGCTCGACCGCCGCACCGCCAATCCGCCGGCGGATTTCTGACCATGACCGGCGAAGCGGAGCTGGAGGCGGCCGAGCAGTGGGAGCTGGTCAACACGCCGCTCGGCGAGAGATGGTCGGGCCGCACGCGCTATGCCGCCGCCATGTTCTTCTACAAGCGCGGCGAGATGAGCGCCGAGACGCTCGAGGTCTACCGCATCTGCGCGCGGCTCGATTCGGAAAACCCGCTGCCGATCATCCGCGACCGCGGCGTCGGCAAGGATTGGCTCAAAAGGATCGGTTTCGAGTAGCGCCTGCGCGCTACCCAATGGTTCTTTCGAGCATGCTCAGCCAGTTGCGGTAGGCGATCTTCTCGATCAGGGCACGGCCAAAACCACGCGCGGCCAACGCATCGATCAGCTTCGGCAGGCCGGCGACGTCGCCGATCACGGCCGGGATCATGGCGCCGTCGAAATCGGAGCCGAGGCCAACGCCGTCCTCGCCCAGCGCCTGCAGCAGGGAATCGACATGGCGCACCATGATGTCGAGGCTGGTGTCGGCATTCATGCGCCCATCCTCGCGCAGGAAGCCGGTGGCGAAGTTCAGCCCCACCATGCCGCCGGACTCGCGTATGGCGCCGAGCTGCCAGTCGGTGAGATTGCGCGAATGGGTGCAGAGCGCATGCACATTGGAGTGGGTGGCTACCAGCGGCGCATCGCTGAGACCAGCGACATCACGAAAACCTTTCTCGTTGAGATGCGAAAGATCGATCATGATCTTCAGTTCGTTGCAGGCCCTGATCAGCGCCTTGCCGGCATCGGTCAGCCCCGGGCCGGTGTCCGGCGAGGACGGAAAGCGGAACGGCACGCCGTGACCGAAAGCATTCGGCCGGCTCCAGACGATGCCGAGCGAGCGCAGGCCGGCGGCGTGCAACACGTCGAGCATAGTCAGTTCGGGATCGATCGCCTCGACGCCCTCGATATGGAACACCGCGGCGATCGTGCCCTTGGCCATGGCGTTGTGTATGTCGCCGGCTGTGCGGCAGACGGCCAGAGCCCCAGCCCGCTCCAACCGAAACAGGATCGAGGCCATCGCGATCGTCGAGTTGAGCGCATCGGCGCGCGGCACCTCCGGCGGCAGCGGCTCGCTGTCGCTCGGCGCCAAGGGTACGGCGCTGCGCCTGGCTTTTTCGACCGGCGGCGGAAAGATCGCGAACATGCCACCGGCGAAGCCGCCCGCCTTGGCGCGCGGCAGGTCGACATGGCCGCCGGACTTGCCTTCGACGAACAGCTTTTCGACGTCCCTGTCCTTCGATTGATACAGCCTGAGCAGCGTATCGTTGTGGCCGTCGAAGACGGGGACGAGGTCGGTTTCGGTCATCGGGGGATCATTCAGTTCGTTTGTTGGCACGGCGAGACATCATATCTAGGCAAGATATCTGGTCGCGGCAAATGACAAAGCCGACCGGCAGCGGGGACCGCCTCCCTATCCCCCCGCCGCATCCTATCGATGACGTGCTGCGCTTCCCTAGTGTTTCAGCACGTCGGCCCATTCCGCGTGGCGGCGGAACTGGGCGTTGGCGAACGGGCAAAGCGGGATGATCTTCTTGCCCGCGGCGCGGGCATCCTCGACGGCGCGGGTGACGAGCCGAAGCCCCGCACCCTGGCCGCGAAACGCGTCCGGCACTTCGGTGTGGTCGATGATGATCTGGTGTTCACCGATCTTGGTGAAGGTCATCTCGGCCTCGGCGCCGCCAGGGCCACGCAACACATAGCGCCCTTTGGAGCCGTGGTCTTCCAGTTCGATTTCAGGCAGTTGGTCGGGCATGTCTAAACTCCTTGAGCGACACCGGCAAAGAGCCGCCGCGCCGCTTCGATTTCATTTGGCCGCACCTCGTGCCCGCCTTCGTGCCATTCCACTGTGACATCGGCACCGTCGGCACGCAAATAGGCCTCAAGCCGCGTCGTCAGGTTCGGCGGACAGATCGGATCGCGCTTGCCGGCGGTCAGCAACATGTGGCGGCCAGCGAGGCTGCCCTTGACCTGCGGTTCGAACGGAATCAGCGGATGCATCAGCACCGTGGCGTCGAACAGCTCGGGCTCGGCGAACACCACTGACGCCAGTATGTTGGCGCCGTTGGAATAGCCGAGGCCGAGCACCGCCGTGGGCTTCGCAGCCTCGACATGCGCCTTGACGAAGGCCGCCATCTTGTCCGTTGCCCGCGACAGGTCGCCCATGTCGTAGACGCCCTCGCCGGTGCGGCGAAAGAAGCGCGCCGCACCGTGTTCGGACACATCGCCGCGCGGCGAGATGATGGTGGCCTGGGGCACGAGATCGCGCCCCGGCGACAGAAGCTGGCTCTCGTCACCGCCAGTGCCGTGGAAGACGAAAAGCATCGGGCCGCCCGGCGAGCCGGGCAGTACCTTGTGGATGTAAGTGTCCTTGCTCATGGCCTCAGCCTTCCAGCTTCTGCAGATGCTGTTCGAGATAGGGCCGCAAATGCTGATGCTGCGTCGGCAACTTCAGCGCTTCGCCCAGATGCGCGGTGTCTTCATCCCTGTCGAAACCCGGCTCGTTGGTGGCGACTTCGAACAGCACGCCGCCCGGCGTGCGGAAATAGATCGCCCAGAAATAATCGCGGTCGATTACCGGCGTCACCCCATAGCCGGTATCCATCAACGCCTTGCGCACTTCGAGCTGCTTGGCGCGATTCTCTACGGCGAAGGCGACGTGATGCACCGAGCCGGCGCCAAGGTCGGCGAAGGCCGCGCTCGGCAGCGATTCGATATCGACGACATCGGCACCGTTGCCGTTCTTCACGGCAAGCCGTCTGACATTGCCTGATTTGTCGACTTCCTCGTAACCCATGAATTTCAACAGCTCCTCGGTGGCGCCGCCATCCTTCAGCCTGAGCGAAACCGAGTGAAAGCCGCGGATCGCCTCGTCGGTCGCAATGCCGCCTTTGGCCCACGGCACTCTGCTATCGGCCTTGTCCTCGACAAGCGCGAAACCGTCGCCATCGGGGCCGGCGAATCTGAGCCGCTTTTCACCGAAACTCTCCTCGCGGGCGACACTGCTCACGCCTTCGTCGGCGAAGCGCTTTTCCCAATAGGCGAGCGTGCCTTCCGGCACGGAGTAGACCGTGGTGCCGACCTCGCCGACGCCGGGACGGCCCTTGCCGATGTTGGGAAACGGAAAATAGGTCATCACCGAACCCGGGGTGCCGACCTCGTCGCCATAATAGAGATGGTAGACGTCGGGCGCGTCGAAATTGACCGTCTTCTTGACGCGGCGCAGGCCGAGCTTGTGGGTGAAGAAATCATTGTTCTGCCGGGCATCCCTGGCCATCGAGGTGACGTGATGGAGACCCTTGATCTGGTCGAGCATTGTCTTGCTCCTTCCCTTGCTGTTTGTGCGGCCCTGGCCGCTGTCCACGCCAATATGAGGACACGACTGCTTGCGGCAAAGGCGCCAAACACAGAATGGACTGTGCTGTAAAAGTGAACGATAAAAAGAGTTTTGTTCACCGATCGACTAACATTGGTGGTCTTGCGCCCTTGCCGGAAATCGGTTCCATGAATGGCATTCGACCATGCAGCGAAAGGTATCGCGAGTGACAGGAAAAGCCAGGCGCCCGAACGTTCTCCTGATCACTTGCGACCAATGGCGCGGTGATTGCTTGTCGGCCGCCGGCCATCTCGTGGTGAAGACGCCGAATGCCGACGCGCTGGCCGCCGAGGGCGTGCTGTTCAAGCAGCACTATGGCGGCGCCGCCCCTTGCTCGCCGGCGCGTGCCTGCCTTTACACCGGCCTCTACCAGATGAACAACCGCGTCTGCCGCAACGGCTCGCCGCTGGACGCCCGTCATGGCAACATCGCACAGCACGCGCGCGGCATCGGCTATGATCCGACGCTGTTCGGCTACACCGACGTGTCGCCCGACCCGCGCGTGCTGGCTTCAGGTGATCCGAGGCTGACAACCTATGAAGGCGTGCTGCCCGGATTCACGGTGCGCCAGCTGCTGCCGGAGCATCAGAAGCAGTGGCTCTCCTGGCTGAAGCAGCAGGGCATTGATGCCAGCGCCGGATCTCCCGACATCCACCGTCCTGCCGGCGAGGAAGGCGATGACACCGTGACCGAGGCGTCGCCAATCTATTCGAAGGACCATACGCCGACGGCTTTCCTTGCCGGTGAGTTCATCCGCTGGCTCGGCGAGCAGGAGCAGGCCACGCCCTGGTTCGCGCATCTCTCCTTCATCAGCCCGCACCCGCCCTTCATCGTGCCGGAGCCCTACAACACGCTATACGATCCGGCCGACGGCCCGGCCTTTCACCGGGCGGAAAGCTGGCGGGCCGAAGCGCAGAGCCATCCCTATCTCGCCTATGATCTCAGCCGGCGGTATCGCGCGAATTACCGCCCCGGCGTCGCTGGCAAGGTGCACGACTGGAGCGAGGATGATTTCCGCCGCATCCGGGCGATCTATTACGGCATGATCTCGGAGGTCGACACACAGCTTGGCCTGATATGGCAGGCGCTCAAGCTTTCGGGCGCGTGGGACGACACCATCATCCTTCTCACCTCGGACCACGCCGAGATGATGGGTGACCATTTCATGCTGGGCAAGGGCGGATACTTCGACGGCAGCTACCACATCCCGCTGATCATTCGCGACCCGCGGCATCGCAAGGCGGCCGGCAGCACGGTCGATCGCTTCACCGAAGCGGTGGACATCTTGCCCACGCTTATCGACCTGCTTGGCGAGCCCCCCGAACCGCATCTTGACGGTTGCTCGCTGAAACCATTCCTGAGCGGCGGAAACCCCGCCACATGGCGCGACGCCGCGCATTGGGAGTTCGATTTCCGCTCGGTCGCTCACGGCGACGCCGAAGCGCATTTCGGCATTGCCTCGCGCCAGTGCAACCTGGTGGTCATCCGCACCAGCAAATTCAAATACGTGCATTTTGGCGGCGGTCTGCCGCCTTTGCTTTTCAACGTCGAGGCCGACCCTGGCGAACTGACCAACCTCGCCACCAGCCCTGCGCATCTGTCCACCCGTCTGCAATTCGCCGAACGGCTTCTCGCCTGGCGCGCCGAACATCTCGACCAGTCGCTGGCGCTGGCGGAACTGACGGGAAATGGCGTGGTGGGACATGTGAGTAAGGGTATAGGCAGTAGGGAATAGGGCTTGCCTACTGCCTACTGCCTACTGCCTACTGCCTACTGCCTACTGCCTACTGCCTACTGCCTACTGCCTACTGCCTACTTCACGATCAACCGCTGCTGGTCGCGCTTCTCGGCATAGCTGCCCTTGTCATAGGCAGGCTGCGACTCGAGCTGTTCCTTGGTGAAGGTCGTGTAGAGATACTTCTTGCCGTTCTTGTCGGTCATGAACTTCAGATTATCCAGGCCGACCGCCACTTCCTTCTCGCCGATGCCAAGGAAACCGCCGACATTGACGATCACCGCGTCTGCCTTCTTGTCGGGCGCAAGCACCACATCGCCGATCTCGCCGACCTTGGCGTCATTGGCGCCGTAGACCGTGGTGCCCTTCAAATCGTCGGCCTTGATTTCGCCGACCGGCATCGCGGTCAGCGTCGACTTGTCGATGGCGGCGGTCTGCGTCTGGTCAGGGGCCGCAGCCGCCGGGGCTCCGGCTGTCTTGTCCGCCGGGGCGGCGGCGGGGGCTGTCGTCGCGGCCGGAGCTGTTGGCGCCGGCTCATTCGATGCCGTCGTTGCCGGGGCCGGATCATACGCCTTGCGGTTGAAATCCGGCTGCGCCTGCAGCTCTTCCTTGGTGGTCTGCGCCACCAGCCAGCGGTCGCCGTTCTTCTCCGCCCACTGGGCCTTGTTGAAATCATAGGTGACATTCTTGGCGCCGAGGCCAAGGAAGCCGCCCACCCCGATCACCAGCGATTCGGCCTTGCCTTCCTTGGAC
>NZ_PNOT02000054.1 GCF_002879535.1 Mesorhizobium intechi | reverse complement strand
CTATATTTAGTGTTTGCAGGTAGGTTCGACGCTAGATAGTGTGAATTTCCCTCCAGTGAGGGAATCGAAAAAATCAGATTTGAGGGACCCCGCGGGTTCGCCGGCGCGTTGTGACAGGGGCTTCACGAGAAGCCCAGGCTGCAAGTGCTGGGAGAGATCGCGGAATGGAGAGCCGGCCGTTTTCGAACGCCGGCAGACGGCGGACATGCGCGTTTCGCATCAGGGGGAGAAATCCCTGGGGAAAAGCGCTATATATAGACAAAAGGACCGGACCAATGCGCATCGAGCGTCGCTTCACCAAGCAAGGGCAATCGGCTTATGCGGAGATCGAATTCCGCAAGGCGCTTTCCGAGATCAAGAATCCGGATGGCTCGGTGGTGTTCCGCCTCGACAACATCGATGTGCCGGCGCAGTTCTCCCAGGTCGCCGCCGATATCCTGGCGCAGAAATATTTCCGCAAGGCCGGCGTGCCCGTGCGGCTGAAGAAGGTCGGGGAGAACGACGTCCCCTCCTTCCTGTGGCGCTCCGTCGCCGACGAAGCCGAACTGGCCAAGCTGCCGGAAGCCGAGCGCTACGGTTCCGAGATCGACGCCCGCCAGGTCTTCGACCGGCTGGCCGGCACCTGGACCTACTGGGGCTGGAAGGGCGGCTACTTCAAGTCGGAGGAAGACGCGCGCGCTTTCCGCGACGAGCTCGCCTATATGCTGGCCACCCAGCGCGTCGCGCCGAATTCGCCGCAATGGTTCAACACTGGGTTGCACTGGGCATACGGCATTGACGGTCCGAGCCAGGGCCACTTCTATGTCGACCCCTTCACCGGCAAGCTGACCAAGTCGAAGTCCTCCTACGAGCACCCGCAGCCGCATGCCTGCTTCATCCAGGGCGTGCAGGACGACCTGGTCAACGAGGGCGGCATCATGGATTTGTGGGTGCGCGAGGCGCGCCTGTTCAAATATGGCTCGGGCACCGGTTCGAACTTCTCGCTGCTGCGCGGCGAAGGCGAAAAGCTGTCGGGCGGCGGCCGCTCGTCCGGCCTGATGAGCTTCCTCAAGATCGGCGACCGTGCCGCGGGCGCCATCAAGTCGGGCGGCACGACGCGCCGCGCGGCGAAAATGGTCATTGTCGACGCCGACCACCCGGATATCGAGGAATTCATCGACTGGAAGGTCAATGAAGAGCAGAAGGTCGCCTCGCTGGTGACCGGCTCCAAGATCGTCAAGAAGCACCTCGAAGCCATCATGAAGGCCTGCGTCAATTGCGAAGGCAATGGCGAGGACTGCTTCGATCCGGCCATCAACACGGCGCTGAAGCGCGAGATCAAGGCAGCCAAGAAGTCGGCGGTGCCGGAGAATTACATCTACCGGGTCATCCAGTTCGCCAAGCAGGGCTACACCTCGATGTCGTTCAAGACCTACGACACCGACTGGGATTCGGATGCCTACCTGACGGTATCGGGCCAGAACTCCAACAATTCGGTGTCGCTGAAGGACAATTTCCTACGCGCCGTCGAGGACGATGCCGACTGGCATCTGACCGCCCGCAAGGACGGCAAGGTCTTGAAGACGCTGAAGGCCAGGGACCTGTGGGAAAAGATCGGCTACGCCGCCTGGGCGTCGGCGGATCCGGGCCTGCATTTCAACACGACGATGAACGACTGGCACACCTGCGCTTCGGCCGGTGCGATCCGGGCCTCCAACCCGTGCTCGGAATACATGTTCCTCGACGACACGGCCTGCAACCTCGCCTCGATCAACCTGCTGCCCTACCGCAACGCCGACGGCACGATCGACATCGCCGCCTACGAGCATACCGTGCGTCTGTGGACCATCGTGCTCGAAATCTCGGTGATGATGGCGCAGTTCCCGTCGAAGGAGATCGCCAAGCTCTCCTACGAGTACCGCACGCTCGGCCTCGGCTACGCCAATATTGGCGGCCTGCTGATGACCTCGGGCATTCCCTATGATTCCGACGAGGGCCGCGCCATCTGCGCCGCGCTCACCGCGATCATGACTGGCGTTGCCTACTCCACCTCGGCGGAGATGGCCTCGGAACTGGGCGCCTTCCCCGACTATGACCGCAACGCCCAGAACATGCTGCGCGTCATGCGCAACCATCGCCGAGCCGCCTATGGCGACAAGGACGGCTATGAGAAGCTCGCCGTCAATCCGGTGCCGCTGGTCGCCTCCGACCTCAAGCAGCAGGCGCTCGCCGAACACGCGAGAGCCGCCTGGGACCGCGCCATCGAGCTCGGCGAGGAGCATGGCTACCGCAATGCGCAGGCAACCGTGATCGCGCCGACCGGCACGATCGGCCTCGTCATGGATTGCGACACCACCGGCATCGAGCCCGACTTCGCGCTGGTGAAGTTCAAGAAGCTCGCCGGCGGCGGCTACTTCAAGATCATCAACCGCGCCGTGCCGGAAGCGCTGCGCACGCTCGGCTATTCCGAGAGCCAGATCGCCGAGATCGAGGCCTATGCGGTCGGCCACGGCAATCTCAACCAGGCGCCCGGCATCAATCCCGGCTCGCTCAAGGCCAAGGGTTTCAGCGACGACAAGATCGCCGCGCTCAATGCGGCGCTGAAGTCAGCCTTCGACATCAAGTTCGTCTTCAACCAGTGGACGCTCGGCGCCGACTGGGTGAAGGAGACTTTTGGGTTCACCGACGAGCAGCTCAACGACTTCTCGTTCGAGATGCTGCCGGCGATGGGCTTCTCCAGGAAGGACATCGAGGCCGCCAACATCCATGTCTGCGGTGCCATGACGCTGGAAGGAGCGCCGTTCCTCAAGGCCGAACACCTCGCCGTGTTCGACTGCGCCAGCCCCTGCGGCAAGATCGGCAAGCGGTCGCTGTCGATCAACAGCCACATCCAGATGATGGCGGCAGCCCAGCCCTTCATCTCTGGCGCCATCTCCAAGACCATCAACATGCCCAACGACGCGACGGTTGAGGACGCCAAGGGCGCCTACATGCTGTCGTGGAAGCTGGCGCTGAAGGCCAACGCGCTCTACCGCGACGGCTCGAAGCTGTCGCAGCCGCTGAACGCCTCGCTGCTCGCCGATGGCGAGGAGGACGAGGACGACGCCGTCGAGCAGCTGATCGCGGCCCCGCAGGCGGCGCGCGCGGCGCAGATCACCGAGCGGATCGTCGAGCGCATCATCGAACGCGTGTCGCGCGAGCAGGAAAAGCTGCCTGGCCGCCGCAAGGGTTACACGCAGAAGGCCAAGATCGGTGGCAACACGATCTTCCTGCGCACCGGCGAATATGATGATGGCCGCCTCGGCGAGATCTTCATCGACATGAACAAGGAAGGCGCGACGCTGCGTGGCCTTCTCAACAATTTCGCCATCGCCATTTCGCTCGGCCTGCAATACGGCGTGCCGCTCGACGAGTATGTGCACGCCTTCACCTTCACCAAGTTCGAGCCGGCCGGCATGGTCATCGGCAACGATGCCATCAAGAGCGCGACGTCGATCCTTGACTACGTGTTCCGCGAACTGGCCATCTCCTATCTCGGCCGCAACGACCTCGCTCATGTCGACCAGTCGGACTTCTCCAACACCGCACTTGGCCGGGGCATCAGCGAAGGCAAGACCGACGCCGTTTCCAAGGGCCTGACCCGCGGTTCGCCGGTGAAGCTGGTGTCGAGGGCAATCGGCAACGAGCCGAAGGGCTTTGCCGGCGGCTCGACAGGCACGCCTGCCCGCTCGGCGCCGACCGCCTTCTCCGGCTCCAACGTGCTGGCGCTGAAGCCAGCCAGCGACGAGGCGGTCGCCTACAAGCGCGACTATGAGGAGCGGGCCAAGGAACTGGCCGAGGACATCGCCTTCGAGGAAGCGGTTTCGGAGACTTCGGACACCACGGCGGCGCTGTTCACCGACGCCGCTGCCAATGAGGCCGCCGAAGCGAAGAAACTTGCCGCCGACCGCCGCGCCAGGTCACTGCTGCAAGGCTACACCGGCAACTCCTGCTCCGAATGCCAGAATTTCACGATGGTGCGGAACGGGACCTGTGAGAAGTGCGACACGTGCGGCGCCACGAGCGGGTGCAGCTGAGGGGATTTAATTGAGCCCAAAAGTCGTAAATGAAATGCAACGACGCCGACAATCCTAGATTTCGGCGTCGTTGAAAGCGGCATACGGGAACGTGAGAGCGCCAGCGTCTCGCGCAGCGATGCATTCACTAGACTTGCGTTAGAAACTGTCTTTGGGCTACCTCAACCAGAAGTCGATGAGTATATCGTTGACGGCTTTGATGACCGTGGCATCGACATTGTCTATAT
>NZ_PNOT02000096.1 GCF_002879535.1 Mesorhizobium intechi | reverse complement strand
TATCCCGATCCCGGCTGAGGGCGATCCCGTGCTGCCGGACATCGTCGTCGCGCCGATCGTCGGCATTGACCCGGCAAATTATCGCCTGGGTTATGGCGGCGGGTTCTTCGACCGCACGTTGGCCGCCATGCCGTCCAAGCCGCTGGTCATCGGCGTCGGCTACGAACTGCAGCGCGTTGCCACCATCTATCCGCAGCCGCACGACATTCCGATGGATCGGATCGTGACGGAAGCCTGAAGCCTGTCTGGAGCAAGGTCAGCCCGGGAAGCTCAAGCCATCTCAGGCTTCATGCCCATGGCGGTGCGGTCGACGATTTCGCGCAAGGCGAAGGACGAGTTGATCTTGGTCACATGCGGCATGGCCGATAGCCATTCCTTGTGGATGCGCTCATAGTCGACCAGGTCTTTGGCCGCGATGCGCAGGATGTAGTCGTATTCGCCCGACATCAGGTGGCAGGACAAGACATTGGGGCAACGCTTGATCGCTGCTTCGAAATCCGACAGCGTCTTCTCGAACTGGCCCGACAGCGATATATGCACGATCGCCGTCATCTGATGACCGAGCGCGGCATTGGACAGCCGGGCGTGGTAGCCACGAATGGTTCCGGATTTTTCCAAATTGTCGAGCCGGCGCGAACAGGCCGACTGCGACAGGCCAACCTTCTCGGCGAGCGCGGCATTGGGTATCCTGCCGTCCTTCTGTAAAGTCTCAAGAATGGCGATATCGATCCTGTCTAGCGGCATTTTTCGTGAATCCTGCGAATATCCTGCTATTTCGCGCAAGGATTATCGAAACAGGCCGGGCCGCGCAAGCGCATTCGCAAACACTTGCGAGCCGATTCATGGTTCACTCCCACAATATAGGGAGTGAGCCCAAAAGGGCCCGGATCAGGAGAAGAAAATGCGTGTCGGCTGCCCCAAGGAAATCAAGAACCACGAATATCGCGTCGGCCTCACGCCAGGCTCCGTCCGCGAATATGTGGCGCACGGCCACGAAGTTCTGGTCGAAGCCGGCGCCGGCGCTGGCATCGGTGCCGATGACAATGCCTATCGCGCCGCCGGCGCCACCATCGCCAAGGCCGCCGCCGACGTGTTCGCCAAGTCGGACATGATCGTCAAGGTCAAGGAGCCGCAGCCCAATGAATGGGTTCAGCTGCGCGACGGCCAGATCCTCTACACCTACCTGCATTTGGCTCCGGATCCGGAGCAGACCAAGGGCCT
The DNA here is from genome assembly GCF_002879535.1 of Mesorhizobium intechi. Classification (GTDB taxonomy): domain Bacteria; phylum Pseudomonadota; class Alphaproteobacteria; order Rhizobiales; family Rhizobiaceae; genus Mesorhizobium; species Mesorhizobium intechi. The sequence continues at coordinate 2,367 of NZ_PNOT02000096.1, read as the reverse complement.
GCTCGCTTCGGGCGTCACCGCGATCGCCTACGAAACCGTGACCGACGATCGTGGCGGCCTGCCGCTGCTCGCGCCGATGTCGGAAGTCGCCGGCCGCCTGTCGATCCAGGCCGGCGCCACGGCGCTGCAGAAGGCGAATGGTGGCCGCGGCGTGCTGCTCGGCGGCGTGCCCGGCGTGCTGCCCGGCAAGGTCACCGTGCTCGGCGGCGGCGTCGTCGGCCTGCACGCGGCCCGCATGGCCGCGGGCCTTGGCGCCGATGTCACCATTATCGACCGCTCGATCCCGCGCCTGCGCCAGCTCGACGACCTTTTCGCCGGCCGTGTGCACACCCGCTACTCCACCGTCGAGGCGCTCGAGGAGGAATGCTTTTCGGCCGACATCGTCGTCGGCGCCGTGCTGATTCCCGGTGCCGCCGCGCCGAAGCTCGTCACCCGCGAAATGCTTTCGGGCATGAAGAAGGGCTCGGTGCTGGTCGACGTCGCCATCGATCAGGGCGGCTGCTTCGAGACCTCGCATGCGACGACCCACGCCGAGCCGACCTACGAGGTCGATGGCGTGATCCACTATTGCGTCGCCAACATGCCAGGTGCGGTGCCGGTCACCTCTGCCCACGCCCTCAACAATGCGACGCTGCACTACGGCCTGCAGCTCGCCGACAAGGGCCTGAAGGCGCTGGTCGACGACCATCACCTGCGCAATGGCCTCAATGTCCACAAGGGCAAGATCACCAACCGGGCGGTCGCCGAAGCGCTCGGCTACGAGCTGGTCGAGCCGAAAGCTGTTCTGGCGGCCTGATACACCCAGAAAAAGTCAACTGGCTATTGTTGCCCGCCGGTCCACGCCGGCGGGCTTATTATTGGCCGATCTGGGGCGGCGCCCTGGGTACGGGCAGAACAGTGTCCGCCGCAGGTTTTGGTTTGCCCAAAACTGTTGCATATTTGTCATTCCTGGTCAGACCGACTCCCTGCTAGAGACGCGGCGGGTTTATTGATTAGGGGTTTGGGCAATGTTGCTTCGCGTTTCTGCGAAATCTTTCCTTTTGGGTGCCGTTTCTGCGGTGGCTTTGATGTCCGCCGCGCATGCCGCTGATGTGGTCCAGCCGGTAGAGGCGTCCGGGTTCAACTGGAGTGGGCTGTATGTCGGCTTCGGCGTGGGTGCTGGTGCCAACGTTCATAAACTCAGCAGCGACTTTATTCCGATTTCGCTGAACGGCATTGGTGGTGAGGGTGTTTACGGCGAGCTGACCGCTGGTTACGACTATATGGTGTCTCCCCGCTTTCTGCTCGGCGGATTGCTGGACGTCCACGTGGGCGATATCAAAACCAAGATCGACGCCGCCGGTTTCAACGCCTCGATCCAGGAGACATACGGTTTCGACGCTGGCCTGCGCGTCGGCTATCTGTTTACCCCGAACACACTGGGTTACGTGCTCGGCGGCTATTCCTGGCAGAAGTACAAGCTCGATACCAATGCCGGCTTCGGCTTTGATTGGGACCAGAGCGGCTACTTCGTCGGCGCAGGCATTGAAACGGCCATCAACAGCAATTGGACGATCAAGACAGAGTACCGCTACACGCGCTTCGGCACCAAGGGGGATCTCCTCTCGGAGGCCGGCCTTATCGGAGCTCCGGATGGCCTTCTCAACCTCGATACGTCACGGCATACATTCCAGATTGCAGCCAACTATCGTTTTGGCGCCCAGAATGGCGGTGGTGCCACTTTTGAAACCCCTGCATACAACTGGACCGGCTTCTATATCGGCGGCGCGGCCGGCGCGGGTGCGTCCGTGCACCAGATCGAAATCCCGCCGCTCGGTGGCGCCAAGTTCAATGGCCTCGGCGGCGAAGGCGCGTTTGGCGAGTTGAACGTTGGTTACGACCAAGACTTCGGCAATTGGGTTGCAGGCGTGATGGTCGACGCCCGCTACTCCGGCATGACCTCGAAGCTGGACCTTGGCGGCGGATCCATCAATGCCGACACCGACTACGGTTTCGACGTGCTCGGCCGCGTCGGCATGAAGATGAACGAATCGACGCTTGCCTACGCACTGGCCGGCTACAGCTGGCAGCATTTTGACATAAATGCTTCCGACCCGACCGGCGATATCCTGGACTGGGGTTCCAGCGGTTTCTCGGTTGGTGGCGGTCTGGAAACAGCAGTATCCAGCAACGTCACGGTCGGCGTCGAGTATCGCTATTCGCAATTCGCCAAGAAGGATTTCTCGTTGGAGTTGGGGCTGCCCGACGACTCCATCACATCCACTTCTTCTTTCCATACCGTGCGTCTCGGCGCGAAGTACAAGTTCAACTAAAAGCCCTCCAGGCAATAGTTGCGGCCCGCCGGCCTAGCCGGCGGGCCTTTTTTTT
>NZ_PNOT02000211.1 GCF_002879535.1 Mesorhizobium intechi | reverse complement strand
GCCTCCCATGGCTCTGGGTTATGATGGCCTTGGCTTCATGTTCGAGAACCTGTTCGCCGCCTTGCTCCTGTTCGCGACGGCATTCGAATACTGGCGCGGCCGCGACGAGGCCCCTGCCCTGACGGTTGGCATCACCACGCTCTACTCGGCCACGGCGGTTTCCTTCATGCTGTGCGCGGCGGTCCTGGCATGGGACGGCAAGCTGGTGCTCGGCCATGCGCCAAGCAACTGGGCCGAGGAACTGAGCCTCATTGTCGTCATCGCCAGTATGACGGGTATTGGCGCCCTGTCACTTGCGCTCAACCAGGGTCGTCTGGCGAGGCATCACCGCCGCAACGCTCTCACCGATCCCTTGACCGGGCTGCTCAACCGGCGTGCGCTGTTCGACATGCATAGCCATCTCCCCGTCGGTGCCTTTACCGCCGTGGTCGTCTTCGATCTCGACAATTTCAAAGCCATCAACGACGAGTTCGGCCACGCGACCGGAGACGAGGTGCTGAAGGTGTTTGCGAGCGAGCTCGCCGGCAATCTTCGCCCGACTGACGTTGCGGCGCGCATGGGCGGCGAGGAATTCGCGCTGGTGTTGAAACGCACCTTGCCGGAAACGGTCGAGGACACGGCAGAGCGCATCCGGACCGCCCTCGCAACACGCCAGATAGAGACCGAAACCGGCTCCCTGAGATGCACGGTCAGTGCCGGTTTTGCATTCGGCAGCAAAGAGGGGCTCCGTTTCGACAAGGTGCTGAGCGCCGCCGACAAGGCGCTTTACGACGCCAAGCGCGGCGGCCGCAACCGCGTCACGGGCTCTCCATTCCGGCGCGCGAGCTGACCGCGCGTATCAATGCCGAGCTGTGACTATTGGATGGGCGAAAGCGGCTCTATGCCGCCATCACGATTTCGTTGAAAGTATCGAGGTCGACGTAGAACACCTTGGTGATCTCCTCGATCAGGTCGTCGTATTCGCAGCCCTGTGACCTCAAAATGTTGATGGCCGCGATGATGTCGACCCGTTCGGTAAGGCGCCGCTTCTGGTAGTCCTCGATGAAACGTTCCATGGCTGTCCCTTAGCCTGTGTGCCCAAACGCGTTTGAACGACAAAGATCGCAGGAGGGAAGCTAGGAAGCCTGGCTTGCGTGGAACTTGCCGGCCTTCGCCGCGCCCTCGATCTGCGATAACCAGACTGATACGGAAGCGGCCGACTCACAAAGCCAATAAAAGACTAGCATGCCGCATCCGGCGCGCCAGAGATGAGGATCGCCGGATGAAAGAAATATTGGACTTGCCAAGGACTTTGGAGCGTCAGCTGAAGTGCAGAGCCGATTCTAGACGGTAAGAAACTTTCGTACATCAGCCCGGTCTAGATCTTCCGCCGGGCCAGTATGGACGATCTGGCCGCGGTCCATGATGTTGACCTCGTCGGCGAGCTCACGGCAGAAGTCGAGATATTGTTCGACCAGCAGCACCGCGATACCGGCCTGGTCACGCAAATAGCGGATGGCGCGGCCGATGTCCTTGATGATCGACGGCTGGATGCCTTCGGTGGGCTCATCCAGCACCAGCAGCTTCGGCCGCATCACCAGCGCCCTGCCGATGGCGAGCTGCTGCTGCTGACCGCCGGACAGGTCGCCGCCGCGGCGGCCAAGCATCTGCTTCAGCACCGGAAACAGCTCGAAGACATGCGCCGGCACGTTGCGGTCGGCACGCTTCAACGGCGCAAAACCGGATTCCAGGTTTTCGCGCACCGTGAGCAGGGGAAAAATCTCCCTGCCCTGCGGCACGAATGCGATGCCCGACCGGGCGCGGTCATACGCCGCGCTCCGGTCGAGCGCCTTCCCCTCGAAGGCAACGCTTCCGCTCGTCAGCCGGTGGTGGCCGACGATCGATCTCATCAAACTGGTCTTGCCGACGCCGTTGCGGCCGAGCACGCAAGTGATCTTGCCGGCGCCCGCCTTCAGCGAAACGCCGCGCAGCGCCTGGGCGGCGCCGTAGTGGAGCGTGGCGTCGGAAACTTCGAGCATGTCAGCGCCTTCTCCAGAACCGGAGAAACGACAGATCGAAGCGATGAAACTGCACCCGCCAGACCATGGTCATCTCCCCAGATAGACTTCGACGACACGCTCGTCCGCCGAGACGAAATCGAGTGTGCCTTCCGACAGCACCGAGCCTTCGTGCAGGCAGGTGACCTTGACGCCGAGTTCGCGCACGAAATGCATGTCGTGCTCGACGACGATGACCGAATGGTCGCGCGCAATGTCCTTGAGCAGCCGCGCCGTTTCCTCGGTTTCGGCATCGGTCATGCCCGCGACCGGCTCGTCGACCAAAAGCAGCTTCGGATCCTGCGCGAGCAGCATGCCGATCTCCAGCCACTGTTTCTGGCCGTGGCTGAGATTGGCGGCCAGTTCGTGGCGCTTGTCGCCCAGCCGGATAATGCCGAGAATGTCCTCGATCTGCCGCGCCTCGGCCGCAGAGCGGCGGTGGAACAGCGCCGGGAAGATCGAACGCGGCCCCTTCAGCGCCAGCATCAGATTGTCCTCGATCGTGTGGCTTTCGAAGACCGTCGGCTTCTGGAATTTGCGGCCGATGCCCATCATGGCGATCTCGGCCTCGTCATGCCTGGTGAGATCCACCTGGCCGTCGAAGAACACTTCCCCTTCGTCGGGCCGCGTCTTGCCGGTGACGATGTCCATCATCGTCGTCTTGCCCGCGCCGTTGGGGCCGATGATGGCTCGCATCTCGCCCTTGTCGAGCACCAGCGACAGATTGTTGATGGCGCGAAAACCGTCGAAGGACACCGAGACGCCGTCGAGATAGAGGATGGTGTTCGATTTGCTCATGGGTCCTACTCCGCCGCCTGCGGTTCGGGGTCGGACAAGGACCATTCGCCTGGATTCCTCGCCGGCGAGCGAGCCCGCTTCGAGATCGCGGACGGCACTGCAACCTTGGCGGCCTCTTCAGCGACGGAGGCCGCGCGCAATGCCTTCGCATTGCCGCGCCAGCTGTCCCACATGCCGATGATGCCCCTCGGCAAGAGCAAGGTGACTGCGACGAACAGGCCGCCGAGCGCAAACAGCCACAATTCCGGCAGCACGCCGGTGAACCAGGATTTGCCGGCATTGACCAGCAGCGCGCCGATGATCGGACCGACAATGGTGCCGCGCCCGCCGACGGCGGCCCAGATCACCACCTCGATCGAATTGGACGGTTCGAACTCACCGGGATTGATGATTCCGACTTGCGGCACATAGAGCGCGCCGGCAATGCCGGCCATGACCGCCGAGACGGTGAAAGCGAACAGTTTCACATTCTCCGCCCGCCAGCCGAGGAAGCGCGTGCGGCTTTCGGCATCGCGCACGGCCATCAAGAGCTTGCCGTATTTGGAGCCGACGATCGCCCAGGTGAAGAACACGGCGAGCGCCAGCATCACCGCGCTGGCGGCGAACAGCGCCGAACGCGTTGCGTCGGCTTGCACGTTGAAGCCCAGAATGTCCTTGAAATCGGTCAGGCCGTTATTGCCGCCGAAACCCATATCGTTGCGGAAGAAGGCCAGCAGCAGCGCATAGGTCATCGCCTGGGTGATGATGGATAGATAGACGCCGGTGACGCGGCTGCGGAAGGCGAACCAGCCGAAGACGAAGGCGAGCAGGCCCGGCACTGCCAGCACCATGATCGCCGCAAACCAGAAATGATCGAATCCATGCCAGAACCACGGCAATTCCTTGTAGTTCAGGAACACCATGAAATCGGGCAGGATCGGGTTGCCATAGACGCCGCGCGAACCGATCTGGCGCATCAGATACATGCCCATCGCATAGCCGCCGAGCGCGAAGAAGGCGCCGTGGCCGAGCGAAAGGATGCCGCAATAGCCCCAGACCAGGTCGAGCGCGAGCGCCAGCAGCGCATAGCAGAGATATTTGCCAGTCAGCGCCACGATATAGGCCGGGACGTAGAAGGCGCTGGCCGGCGACACCCCAAGGTTGAGCAGCGGCACGATAATGGCCGCGGCGAGCAGGATGAAGATGGTGATGGCGATGCGGCGGTCAGCGCCGGCGGCGAAGAAGCGACCCGTGATCATGCTTCCACCGCCCTGCCCTTGAGCGCGAACAGGCCGCGCGGGCGCTTCTGGATGAACAGGATGATCAGCACCAGCACGACGATCTTGCCGAGCACGGCGCCGGCATAAGGCTCCAGGAACTTGTTGACGATGCCCAGCGAAAAGGCGCCGACCAGCGTGCCCCAGAGATTGCCGACGCCGCCGAAGACGACGACCATGAAGCTGTCGATGATGTAGCCGCGGCCAAGATTGGGCGAGACATTGTCGATCTGGCTGAGCGCGACGCCGGCGATGCCGGCAATGCCGGACCCGAGCGCGAAGGTCAGCGCGTCGACCCATGGCGTCCTGATGCCCATCGAGGCGGCCATGCGCCGGTTGGCGGTGACCGCGCGCATCTGCAGTCCCCAGGGCGTGCGCTTCATCACATAGAGCAGGACGCCGAAGACCGCGAGTGCGAAGACCAGGATCCAGAGCCGGTTCCAGGTGATGGCCAGCTGGCCGATAGCGAACGAACCCGACATCCATGAGGGGTTCCCGACCTCCTGGTTGGTCGGCCCGAAGATCGAGCGAACCGCCTGCTGCAGGATCAGCGACACGCCCCAGGTCGCCAGCAGCGTCTCGAGCGGCCGTCCGTAGAGGAAGCGGATGACGCCGCGCTCGATGACCAGGCCAATAAGAGCCGAGACCAGGAACGCGAGCGGCAGCGCAATGACCAGCGACCAGTCGAACAGGCCGGGAAACGATGTACGGATCACCTGCTGGACGACGAAGGTGGTGTAGGCGCCAAGCATGACCATCTCGCCATGCGCCATGTTGATGACGCCCATGACGCCGAAGGTGATGGCGAGCCCGATCGCCGCCAGCAGCAGCACCGAGCCCAAGGATATGCCATACCAGATGTTCTGTCCGGCATCCCAGATGGCGAGCGTCGAATTGATGCTCGCGATTGCGGCCGTCGCCGCTCCCTTGACCGCTCCGGAGGCACTGGCCTCGACGGAGGTGAGCAGCGAAACCGCATTACGGTCGCCGCGCGCACCGATCAGTGCGATTGCGGCGAGCTTGTCTGCATCAGGTTTGTCTGAAACCAGTATGGAAGCGGCACGCGCCTGCTCCAGCAAAGCCTTGACGCTCGCCACGCTTTCACTGGCGATCGCTGCGTCGAGCGGTTCAATATTGGCGGTGTCCGGTGTCTTGAACATGGTGTCGGCGGCGGCGACGCGGACAGTCGGATCCTTGGATCCAAGCGTCAACGTGCCCAATGCATCGCGGATGGTGCGGCGCAAGGTGTTGTTGACAGTGATCTTGGTTATGTCCTCCTCGGAGGCTTGGCCGACTGCCTCGCCGCTCAGCGGGTCAAAAAGCTGGACGCTTCCATCGCCTTCCTTGCCGACAAGAACCATCGAGTCGGCGGTGCGAACGTAAAGATTGCCGTCAGCCAATGCAGCGAGCGGCCGTTCGACAGCGGGATCCCCCGTGGCTGTCAATTCGCGGACGACGGCTCCCGTCTCAGAAAAGTCCGTTACCGTGGCGAACTTGGCGATGATGCCACGCAGGTCGGCATCGGCAGCACCCGAGGACGACAGCGTCGTCAGCAGGAACAGCAGTGTCAGGCCCGCGCGGATCAAGGTCATCGGCTTCTGTAGATCCCGTGAAGTTTTGAATTGGACGTCCGGACGGCGCAGGAAACCGTCCGGACGCTGCGGTCTGGTCATGGACCTGACAGTCCAGACCTGGGAGGATCAGTTCGTTCCCTTGCCGCCGCACTTGCCGGTGGCAACGTTGAAGTTGCCGCAGGACAGAGGCTTGCGCCAATCGGAGATCAGGTCCTTGGAATCAGGCAGGTAATCGGACCATTCGTCGCCCATCACCAGGCCCGGTGTTTTCGAAACCGTTTCGAACTGGCCATTGGCCTGGATTTCGCCGATCAGCACCGGCTTGGTGATGTGATGGTTCGGCATCATCGTCGAATAGCCGCCCGTCAGGTTCGGCACCGAAACGCCGATCATGGCGTCGATGACCTTGTCGGGATCGGTGGTTCCGGCCTTCTCGACTGCCTTCACCCACATGTTGAAGCCAATATAATGGGCTTCCATCGGGTCGTTGGTGGTGCGCTTGTTGTTCTTGATGAACTTGTGCCAATCAGCGATGAACTTCTTGTTCTCGGGCGTGTTGACGCTCTCGAAATAGTTCCAGGCGGCGAGATGGCCGACCAGCGGCTTGGTGTCGAGACCGGCAAGCTCTTCCTCGCCGACCGAGAAGGCCATGACCGGAATGTCCTCGGCCTTGATGCCCTGGTTGCCGAGTTCCTTGTAGAATGGCACGTTGGCGTCGCCGTTGACGGTCGAGACGACGGCGGTCTTCTTGCCGGCCGAGCCGAACTTCTTGATTGCCGAGACTTCGGTCTGCCAGTCGGAGAAGCCGAACGGCGTGTAGTTGGTCATGATGTCTTCGGCCGCGACGCCCTTCGATTTCAGATAGGCCTCGAGGATCTTGTTGGTGGTGCGCGGATATACGTAGTCGGTGCCTTCCAGCACCCAGCGCTTCACCGAACCGCCATCCTTGCTCATCAGATAGTCGACGGCCGGAATGGCCTGCTGGTTGGGAGCCGCACCCGTATAGAACACGTTGCGCTCGCTTTCCTCGCCCTCATACTGGACGGGATAGAACAGGATGTTGTCGAGTTCGGAGAACACCGGCAGCACCGACTTTCGCGACACCGAGGTCCAGCAGCCGAATACCGCCGCGACCTTGTCCTTCGAAATCAGCTCGCGCGCCTTTTCGGCGAACAGCGGCCAGTTGGAAGCCGGATCGACGACCACCGCTTCAAGTTTCTTGCCGAGCAGGCCGCCCTTGGCGTTCTGCTCGTCGATGAGCATCAACATGGCGTCCTTCAGCGTCGTCTCCGAAATCGCCATGGTCCCCGACAGCGAATGGAGAATCCCGACCTTGATCGTATCGTCGGCCGCCCTGGCGGGAGCCGACATCAACAGGCCGGCGGCGACCACGCTCGCCGAAAACATTTTTGTTATTGTCGCGAAATTACCCCTCATGCGGAAGACTCCCAAGCTGGTTGATTGCACCGCAACATTACAATGCAACCCCCATGCCAACCGCATCCGTCATGCCGAAAAACGGCAAATAGATAAACGTTATCAAGCATTTATTA
>NZ_PNOT02000051.1 GCF_002879535.1 Mesorhizobium intechi | reverse complement strand
TAGTTGGCGCCGGGGCCGACGCGCGAATTGACGCGGCCGGACTTCAGGCTGACGAATCGCGGCAGCGGCAGGCCGCTCGGCCCAAGCGTGACGGCGCTCTGGGCGGGCGCGGCCGCGCCCTGCGCAGCGGCAAGCGGGGAATAGAGGAGAGCGCCGAGAAATGCTGCGCTGAGAGCCAGGCGAAGCGACGCGAAACCAGACACTTTCGTTCCTTTCGGCGTCGGCCCGACGGCCTTGGCGCCCCTTTTTCTTTGTCTTCGGCGGCACCGCTTGTTACATGGGTAAATCGGCTACCGCGACCGGCTTTCAGTTTCGCCGGTCTTGGTTAAAGAGGTCTCAACGAGGGAAACAATGGTAGGCAAAAAGAAGCCTCTCGTGGTCATCACGCGAAAGCTGCCCGACCCTGTCGAGACCCGCATGCGCGAGCTGTTCGACGCCAGGTTGAATGTCGAGGACAGGCCGATGACGCAGCCGGAGCTGGTCGCCGCGGTCAAGGAGGCCGACGTGCTGGTGCCGACGGTGACCGATCAGATCGACGCGGCGCTGATCGCCCAGGCCGGCGACAACCTCAAGCTGATCGCCAATTTCGGCAACGGCGTCGACAAGATCGACGTGGCCGCGGCCGCCAAGAGGGGCATCACCGTCACCAACACGCCCAATGTGCTGACCGAAGATACCGCCGACATGACCATGGCGCTGATGCTGGCGGTACCGCGCCGGCTGGCGGAGGGCGCCAATGTACTCACCGGCGACAAGAAATGGGCCGGCTGGTCGCCGACCTGGATGCTTGGCCGGCGCATCTGGGGCAAGCGGCTGGGCATCGTCGGCATGGGCCGCATCGGCACGGCCGTCGCGCGCCGGGCCAAGGCCTTCGGCCTTTCCATTCACTATCACAACCGTCACCGCGTTTTGCCGGCGGTCGAGGACGGGCTGGAGGCGACCTATTGGGAGAGCCTCGACCAGATGCTGGCCCGCATGGACATCATCTCCGTCAATTGTCCGTCGACGCCCGCGACCTTCCATCTTCTGTCGGCACGGCGCTTGGCGCTGCTGCAGCCCACAGCCTACGTCGTCAACACCGCGCGCGGCGACATCATCGACGAGGAAGCGCTGGTCAAGCTGATCCAGGACGGCAAGATCGCCGGCGCCGGCCTCGACGTTTACGAGCATGAGCCGGCGCTCAATGCCAAGCTGCTCAAGCTTGCTGCCCGGCACAAGGTCGTGCTTTTGCCGCATATGGGTTCGGCGACGCTCGAGGGCCGCATCGACATGGGCGAGAAAGTCATCATCAACATCCGGGCCTTCGTTGACGGTCACCGCCCGCCCGACCGCGTGCTGCCGCTCAGAACCTGACGGCATCGCGGCAACGCGGTCCCTGTTCTCCAAATGCAAGCCAAGGCTTACGAAAGGACCTTGCGCAGGGTGATCGATGTCGGGTTGGCATAGCCCTCATGCGCCGTGCGCCCGGTCTCGTGAAAGCCGAGGCGGACAAAGGCGGCGTGATTGGCGGTAAGCTCGATGCGCGTCTGCAGTTCCAGCGCCGCCTTGCCGCGATCGAGCGCGAGACGTTCGACACACTGCATCAGTCGCCGGCCGATGCCTTGCCCCTGGCAGTCCGGGGCGACGGCGAGCTTGCCGACGTAAAGATCGTCGGCCCTTTCCTGAGCGAAGACGCAGCCGACGATCCTGTCGTCATCGAGAGCCACGAAACCGGTCTCGCGTAAGGCTTTGTCGCGCAGTGTATCGACGGTGAGCAGGTGAGCCGAGGACGGCGGGTCGATGACGCCGTCCATGAAGGCGAAGGCATGCATGATCAAGGCAAGCACCTCGTCCCAGCGGCCGAAATCGGCCGGAATGCGGTCGATTGTAAGGGGCATGGTCCGCTCCAAGATCAGCGCCTGGCGTAGCGGATCGTCTCAAAGCGCGCGGCGAGCGCATCGTAGAGCAGCAGTCGGGCGACCAGCGGCTCCCCAATGCCGGTGATCAGCTTGATCGCCTCCATCGCCTGCAGCGTGCCGACGACGCCGGTCAGCGCCCCAAGCACCCCGGCCTCGGCGCAGGACGGCACCAGGCCTGGCGGTGGCGCTTCGGGAAAGAGATCGCGGTACCCGGGGTTAGGCTTGCCATCCTTGCCGACCTCGAAAGGCTTCAGCACCGTCACCGAGCCGTCGAAGCGGCCAACGGCGGCGTGCACCAGGGGTTTGCGCGCGCTCGCGCAGGCGTCGGCCACCGTATAACGGGTCTCGAAATTGTCGGAACCGTCGACCACGATGTCATAGCGGGCGACGAGGGCATGGGCGTTGTCCGCGCTCAGCCGGAACGTGTGCGTCTCGACCACGGTGTTGGGATTGATGCGGGCGATTGCCGCCCTGGCGCTGTCGGTTTTCAGCTTGCCGACCGTATCGGTGTCGTGGATGACCTGGCGCTGCAAATTGGAGAGCGACACGGTGTCGTCGTCGACAATGCCGAGCGTGCCGACGCCGGCCGCCGCAAGGTATTCGAGCACCGGCGCGCCCAGCCCGCCGGCGCCGATCACTAGGACGCGTGCCTGCTTGAGCTTCTGTTGGCCCGCACCACCGACCTCCGGCAGCACGATGTGGCGGGCGTAGCGTTCGATCTCGTCGGCGGTGAGCGCAGTGGTCATGTCGGGACAATACAGCGGCCGAAAAACCTTGTCAGGCGTCTTCGGTTGGCCCAACCGTGCCATGGTCGACGGTTAGGAATTGCGCACGCCCCTTGAGGCTGGAGAACAGCGCGGCATCGGTTCCCGTCATGAAGGCCTGACAGTTCAACTCTTCGAGGATCGAGAACAGTGCCGCCCGCCGCCCGCCGTCGAGGTGTGCCGCGATCTCATCCAGCAGCAGGATCGGCGTCATACCGGACATCTCGCCGGTCAGCCTTGCATGCGAGAGCACGATACCGACCAGCAAGGCCTTCTGCTCGCCGGTAGAACAGAGCTCTGCCGGCATTGCCTTGGGCCGATGCCGCACCAGGAGATCGGAACGGTGCGGGCCTTCGAGCGTTCGTCCCGCGGCACGATCGCGATCGCGTCCGCCGGCGAGCGCCCGGCGGAACCGCTCCTCGACATCGACCGCCGGCGCGCTGGAAACCTCGGCTTCCAGATCGCCCGAAAGGCTGATGTCGGCCTGTGGGAACGGCCCCGTGTCGGGCAGCCTGTCGATCATGGCGGCGAGCAGGCGCACCAGTTCGGCGCGCGCTGCCGCAATGGCGACGCCGGTTTCGGCCATCTGCGTCTCGATCGCCTCGAACCAACGATCGTCCCGGGATCCATCCGTAAGCAGGCGGTTACGGCCGCGCATGGCCTTTTCGTAGTCGAGCGCGCGCTGGCCGTGGCCGGGATCGATCGCCAGAACCAGCCTGTCGAGAAAGCGCCGGCGATCCGCGGCCGGTCCGGTGAACAGCGCATCCATGGCCGGCGTCAGCCAAACCACGCGCAGCCATTCCAGCATGTCTTCGGCCGATCGGGCGGTCGCGCCGTTGATGCGAACGCGCCTGCCGCCTTCGCCTTCGCCAGCCGAAATGCCCGTGCCGATCTCGACCTGGCCGTCGGGTCCGTCGAGCCGGGCATGCAGCGCAAAGCCGCCATCGCCGCCTTCGCGCGCGACATCGGCGTAAGGGGCACGGCGCAGGCCACGCCCGGGCGTCAGCAAGGAAATCGCTTCCAGCAGGTTGGTCTTGCCGGCGCCATTGTCGCCGGAAAACACGACAGCGCCCGGGGCGAGGTCGATCGCCAGCGCCGCATAGTTGCGGAAATTAGTAAGTGTAAGCTTACTTATATGGGTCTGTGCCGGCAACCGCTATCCGCCTGTGGAAGTGCCGCGACCATTGTGCTTGCTGCCGGTCCTGTCGCAGCGCCGGATCGATGATGCAGCGCCGGCTACACCCGCATCGGCATCAGCACGTAAAGCGCGGTCTCGTCGGCCATGTCGTGGATCAGCGTCGGCGAACCGGCATCGGCCAGCATGAATTTGGCTTCCGTGCCGGTGAGCTGCGCGGCGACATCAAGCAGATACTTGGCGTTGAAGCCGATCTCGATCGGGTCGGAGGAGTAATCGGCCGCCAGTTCCTCGGTGGCGCTGCCGGAATCCGGGTTGTTGACCGCGAGCGTTACCTGGCCTTCGCTGATCGAAAGCTTCACCGCGCGGCCCCGTTCGGAGGAAATTGTCGAAACGCGATCGACGGCGGCGGCAAAGCTCTGGCGGTCGAGGATCAGCTTCTTGTCGTTGCCCGTCGGAATGACCCGCTGATAGTCGGGGAAGGTGCCGTCGATCAGCTTCGAGGTCAGGACCACACTACCGATGGTGAAGCGGATCTTGGTATCGGACAGTTCGGTGGTCACGGCGACATCCGGATCGTCGACCAGTTTCTGCAGCTCGCTCACCGTCTTGCGCGGAATGATGATGCCCGGCATGCCTTCGGAACCTGCCGGCGCGTCGATTTCGGCGCGCGCCAGGCGGTGGCCGTCGGTCGCCACCGAGCGCAGCTTCAGCTTCCCGCCGACTTCATGCGTGTGCAGGTAGATGCCGTTGAGATAGTAGCGCGTCTCCTCGGTGGAAATGGCGAACTGCGTCTTCTCGATCAACCCCTTCAGGGCAACCGAGTCGAGCCGGAAGATATGTGAGAACGATCCGGCCGAAAGTTCGGGGAAATCGGATTGCGGCAGGCACTGCAGGCGGAAGCTCGAGCGGCCCGACGTCACCGTCATGGCATTGCCGTCCTCATCCGTCTTCAGCATCACCTCGGCTCCGTCCGAGAGCTTGCGCACGATGTCGTAGAGCAGATGCGCTGGAACCGTCGTCGCCCCGCCACGCTCCACTTTGGCTGGCGTTGCTTCCGTCACCTCCAGGTCGAGGTCGGTGGCCTTCATTTCCAGGCTGGCGCCTTCGGCGCTGAGCAGCACATTGGACAGGATCGGTATCGTGTTGCGCCGTTCGACCACACGGTGGACGTGGTTGAGCGACTTCAGGAGATTTGACCGTTCCAGGATAACACGCATGACGAAACAGGCTCGCTTGAAAGGATGAGCGGGTCTCCGGCTGGCGGCGCCCCGCGAAAGGTCTGAACAGGCTCAGAATCTGAGTAAACTGACAGGAAAAAGCCAGCAAACGCAAGCCCGCGACACCGGTTCGGGCAGGCTGCGCGGGCTTTCTGGGGATAAACGCCGCGAAGACCGCCGACCGGTGTGCTGAATCCGGAATCCGCATCTTCGGCGACCGATGCCGCGAGCCCATTCCGGGCTCACCGCCGGGCAGGCAAGCCGTTGAATTCCAGCCCAGTTCCGGCTTGCTCGTCCTGAACCGGTCAGGCCTGGTCGTTGATCAGCCGTCGCAGCAGCTCGAGTTCCTGTGCCAGCGTGTTGTCATTGCCGGAAAGGTCCTCGATCTTGCGCACGGCGTGCAGCACCGTGGTGTGGTCGCGGCCGCCGAAGCGCCGTCCGATTTCGGGCAGTGAGCGCGGCGTCATCACCTTCGACAGGTACATCGCGACCTGCCGTGGCTTGACGATAGTGCGCGTGCGCCGGTTGGACAGCAATTCGGTCTTCGACACATTGTAGTGGCGCGCCACGATGCGCTGGATATCCTCGATGCGGACCCGCTTCGGCTCGCCGGTGCGATAGATGTGGCCGAGGATCTCATCGATGCGGTCAATGGTGATTTGCGGCTCGAACGACTGCCGGAACAGCAGCTGATTGAAGGCGCCCTCCAGTTCGCGTCCGCTGCCGGTCACGGTGCGGGCGACGTGATTGAGGATCTCTTCGGAAATGTCGAGCGATGCGTCGTCGATCCGGGCCGTGGCCAGGCGCAGTTTGAGCATGCCGAGACGCATGGCGAAATCGGGCGCCGACATTTCAAGCGCGACGCCGCCATTGAGGCGTGAGCGGACGCGCGGCTCCAGCGACTCCAGCTCCGACGGCGGCCGGTCGGCGGCGACAACGACCTGCTTGGCGCTATCGAGCAGCATGTTGATCAAATGGCAGAATTCATGCTGGATCGACTTGCCCTGCAGGAACTGCATGTCGTCGATGATCAGGAGGTCGATGTCGCGCAGCTGCTCCTTGAGCGTCAGCGCGTTGTTGTCGCGGATCGCCGTGGCGAAGCGCCACATGAAATATTCCGCGGTGAGATAGACGACGCGGGACTTCGGGTTCTGCTTCAGCGATTCCGCAGCGATGGCCTGCAGCAAGTGGGTCTTGCCGAGCCCGACGGTCGCATGCAGGAATAGCGGATTGAAGCGCACGGCGCTCGACTGCGATTCCGCCACGGCCTTGGCGGCGGCGAAGGCCACCCGGTTCGACGGCCCCTCGATGAAGGAGCCGAACGTGTAGCGCGGATCGAGCGGCGACCCCAGCACATTGTGGCGGAACTCGCTCTCGACCGCCGCACCCGGGCGCGGTACGGGGGGCCGTTCCACCCTGCCGGGGCTTACGGTGCCGGCGGCCAGCGCCGTCTGCGTCTGTCGTGTCATCTTGCGCGCCGGCGCCAATTCCGGCTCGGCATGGCTGCGCCCCTGACGGGTGGCCGTGCGCACCACGATCTCGATCTTGAGGAGATCGGCATCCTCCTGCTTCCACAGTTCGGAGATGAGGTCGAGATAGTGGCCGTTGATCCACGAGCGCAGGAACGCGGTGGGGACCGAGATGCGGACAATGCCCTTGGACGCTTCCGCGACCTTCATGCGGCCGAACCAGCTCGAATAGACTTCAGCTCCCAGACGCGCCTTCAACTGGGCCTTGACCCGGTCGAACTTCTGTTCCGCGTCGCTGGAAACCGCCATCTCGTTTGCTCCGATCAAAGTTCCAGGAAATGGGAGGTCGCCCGTAAGCTCCCTTTCGACGCCGCTCTGCATGATCGAGTTCCTTGTCTTTCTGTACCGTTTTCCGCCGGGAATGCGCCTCCTGCATCCTTGTTCCGGCGATTGCGTCTTCGCTACGATGCCCGTTGCCGCCGCCGGCAATGAACGTCGCCACTATCCGGAGGGAACCGGTGCCGGCCCATGGAAGCCAGTCCGCGTTGGGTATGTCAGGGCAATACAACATCGTCCGGCGTAAAACGCCGGCGCGCTGTCAACCTGCCATGTCTCGTTACGCCAGTCCCCTACCGTATCGAAAAGGGCAAACCAAAGCCGTCCGCGGACTTGATCCGCGTCGCAAATCCCGCCAATTTAAGCTGG
Source organism: Mesorhizobium intechi (assembly GCF_002879535.1). Taxonomy (GTDB): domain Bacteria; phylum Pseudomonadota; class Alphaproteobacteria; order Rhizobiales; family Rhizobiaceae; genus Mesorhizobium; species Mesorhizobium intechi. Next base: position 34,317 of record NZ_PNOT02000051.1, on the reverse strand, counting down.
CTGCGTCAGGCTGGGTTAAGGGCCAGAGGCCCGTCCCCTTCGATGAATGGACATTACCGAAATCGCTGTGGATAGGGCAAGGCCACGTCTAACGGATTTTTAAGGAATCTGGTTACCTCCGGCGCCTTCGGGCGCCATGTCGCAGCGGCGGATTTTGACAAAGCCATTGTGATTCAAACCCTTTTCCGGCGAATATGAAAAAGCCGGGCCGATACGAAATATTCTGAAATAATTCGCTTGACAGCCAGTTGTCCTCCCATCGCTCTGGGGTGCTGTGGACATGCTGTGGATGACCATGGGTAAGTATCTGAAAAATATTGCTTATTTCTGGTAGCTAGGAATTTACAAGATGGCACTTTTTGAGCGCGCCAGCCGCCAGGGGGCACGTATGTGCCGGCAAAGCATTTGGAAGCTTGGAAGCCGCCCCAGGCGCCGTTTCCGAGCATTCTTTTCAAGTACTTGCCGGCAAACGAAAAAACCCGGCGCGAGCGGCCGGGTTTTAGACAAGCTAGTCTGTATAGCGATGTTAGGCCGACAGCACCTTGAGCCGTGCGGCCAGGCGCGACACCTTGCGTGACGCTGTGTTCTTGTGGATGACGCCTTTGGTTGCGGCACGCATCAATTCTGGCTCGGCGGCCTTGAAGGCGGCCTGCGCGGCAGCCTTGTCACCGGAGGCGAGCGCCTCCTCGACCTGGCGGACATAGGTGCGCACGCGCGAGCGGCGGTTCTTGTTGATCGCCGCGCGGCGGGCGATCTTGCGCGTTGCCTTTTTGGCCGAGGATGTGTTGGCCATGATGCCTCTCTTCTGATCTGGTCGGCGCACGCGGCATGCCGCAGGGCGCAAAAAACAAACGGGCAGCCACAGGGCCGCCTCGGTTGGTGCGGCTTATAGTTCAGCTTTTCCGGCGCGTCAACGCTGCCTGGCGTTCTTTTTGGTCGACGCCACAGGGTTTCGGCCGCGGGCCGGCAAGGCTCTACCGATTGGCGAAATTCGGCTTCCGCTTTTCGGCGAAGGCCGTCATGCCTTCCTTCTGGTCTTCTAGCGCGAAAAGCGAATGGAACAGACGACGTTCGAACCGCAATCCCTCGGCCAGCGTCGTCTCATAGGAACGGTTGACGGCTTCCTTCGCCATCATCACCGACGGCAGCGAGAAGTCGGCGATCTTGGCCGCCGCCTTGACCGCCTCCTCGACAAGCTCGGCGGCGGGCACGACCCGCGACACCAGGCCTGAGCGCTCGGCTTCCGCCGCATCCATCATCCGCCCGGTCAGGCACATGTCCATCGCCTTCGACTTGCCGACAAACCGGGTCAGGCGCTGCGACCCGCCCATGCCGGGAATGACGCCGAGCGTGATTTCGGGCTGGCCGAATTTGGCCGTGTCGGCGGCAATGATGAAGTCGCACATCATTGCCAGTTCGCATCCGCCGCCGAGCGCATAGCCGGCCACTGCCGCGATAACGGGTTTCCGGACCCGCGTCAGGTCTTCCCAGCCGACGAATAGGTCCTGTAGATACGCGTCTGCAAAGGAGATTGCCTGCATTTCCTTGATGTCGGCGCCGGCGGCAAAGGCCTTGTCGGAACCGGTAATGACCACGGCGCCGATGCCGGCGTCGGCGTCGAAGTCTTTCACGGCTGCGACCAGTTCGGCCAGAAGCTGAAGGTTCAGCGCATTGAGCGCCTTTGGCCGGTTCAGAGTGACCAGTCCGACCTTGCCGCGCGTCTCGGTGATGATCGTTTCATAGGCCATGGCCGCTTCTCCTCGCTCCGCTGGTCTAACTCAGCTCTGACACGTCCGGCAATAGAAGGTCGAGCGTCCGCTCTGCACGACGCGCTCGATATGGCCGCCGCAGCCGGGCTTCGGGCAGGGCTCGCCTTCACGGTCGTAGACGGCGAAGGAATGCTGGAAATACCCCAGCGATCCGTCGGTGTGCATGTAGTCGCGCAGCGAAGACCCGCCGGCGGCGATGGCATCCGATATGACCGAGCGGATCGCCTCGGCCAGGCATTCGCTTTGTTGTCGGGCCTTCTTGCCCGGCTTGGCGATGGTGCCCGCCTCGCGCAGGGGCGACAGGCCGGCGCGCCAAAGCGCCTCCGAGACATAGATATTGCCAAGTCCCGCGATCAGCTTCTGGTCAAGAAGTGCTGCCTTGAGCGGCGATCCGCGGCCTTGCAGCAACGAGGCGAGCAGCGCGCCGTCCAGCGTATTGCCCGTTGGCTCCACGCCCAGCCCGGCCAGCATCGGGTGCGTCTCCGGCGATCCTTCCGCAAACAGCATGAAACCGAAGCGGCGCGGGTCGTTGAAGATCACGCGGGACCGGGCGCCGTCGGCACCGACCACATCGAATACCACATGGTCGTGTGCCGTGCTTTTCGAGCGCTCGTGGTGAAACACGCCGGGTGTCTCGCCGTCGTCGTCGGTCTCGATGCGAAAGGAACCCGACATGCCGAGATGGCAGATCAGCACCGGGCCGTCCTGCACATGCATGGTCAGATATTTGGCCCGGCGGCCGAGTGCAGTGATGGTCCTGCCGGTCAGCCTTTCCGAAAACCGTTCGGGAAAGGGAAACCGGAGGTCTGGCCGACGCGCCTCGACCCTGGTCAGACGGGCGCCTTCCAGGACCGGCTGCAGGCCACGCCGGACCGTTTCGACTTCGGGCAATTCAGGCATGGCCGCCAATCATCGCATGGAAAGAAGTGCCGTGGCGGCCAGGCGCCAGCCCGAGGTGCTCGGCGACGGTTTCGCCGATATCGGCGAATGTCGTTCTCAGTCCGATGTCGCCACCTGCCAGACCCGGTCCCATGCCGATCACGGGGATGCGTTCACGCGTGTGATCGGTCCCTCGCCAGGTCGGATCATTGCCGTGGTCGGCCGTCAGGATGAGAAGGTCGCCCTGCCGCAGCTTGGCGAATGCTTCCGGCAGCCGTCGGTCGAAGGCCTCGAGCGCGGCGGCATAGCCGGCGACGTCGCGGCGATGGCCGAATTCGGTGTCGAAATCGACGAAATTGGCGAAAACGAGATCGCCATCGCCGGCATCGTCCATCGCACCGAGCGCCTTCTCGAACATGGCCATGTTGCCGGCGGCCTTGCGCTCTTCCGAAATCCCGCGATGGGCGAAGATGTCACCGATCTTGCCGACGGCGATGACGTGGCTTCCCCGCTCCGTCAGCCGGTCGAGCAAGGTCGGCTCCGGCGGTGGCACGGCATAGTCACGGCGATTGTAGGTCCGCTGGAAGGTGGCGGCGGTCTCGCCGACAAACGGCCGTGCGATCACGCGCCCGATTCTGAGCGGATCGACCAGCCGGCGCACCACCTGACAGAATTCATAAAGCCGATCCAACCCGAAATGAACTTCATGCGCGGCGATCTGCAGGACCGAATCGACGGAGGTGTAACAGATCGGCTTGCCGGTACGGATGTGTTCCTCGCCGAACCGTTCGATGATCTCGGTGCCCGGCGCATGGCAGTTGCCGAGAATGCCTGGCACCTCGCCCTCGCGGATCATCGCCGCGGTCAGATCAGCCGGAAAGGCGGGAACCGTATCCGGGAAGTAACCCCACTCGAAACGCACTGGCAGCCCCGCGATCTCCCAGTGGCCGGAAGGTGTGTCCTTGCCGCTCGAAACTTCCTGCGCCGCGCCATGGAAGGCGTTGGCGACCAGATCCGTCCCGAAATGGGCAAAACCCAACCCTGTCGCCGTCTCCGCTGCCTTGCCAAGCCCGAGCGACGCCATGTGCGGGACAAACAGCGGCCCTTGCCGAAGCCGCTCGCGATCCGCGCGCCCTTCGGCGCAAGCTTCGGCGATATGCGCAAGCGTGTTGGCGCCGGCGTCGCCATAGCGTTCGGCGTCGGCCGCACCACCGATGCCGAAAGAGTCCAGGACGAAGAGGAAAGCACGCGCCATCGGGTCATTGTTGCCAGTTTGGACGCCCAGACATAGGGTTCCAAGGCGGCATTGGCAATTCTGAAACCAAACGGCAACGGCTTGGCGCGATGGTCCTGTCCATGTCGCCCGAAAGTGCGCATGCGTTTTGGGACAACGACATGGACAACCAAAAGGGCATGTCGCCCACAAAGGCGCACGGGTTTGGGGCGACGACGACAGGCACAATCCGACATGTAAAGCATCGCAACGCTGGGACTTGGGCATGGATCGAAGGAAACGCAGGACAGTCTTGTCATGAACGGCGCTCTGAAGACATGTGCTGCCCTTGCGGTCATGCACGGCGCGCTCTGCTGCGGTCCGGCGCGGGCCGACTGGCGCGATGATATCGGCACATTCCGCATCGGAATCGTCGCCGAGCCCGGCGCCGGCAACACTGTTCCGGGGCTGGCGCTGTTGACGCAATCGTTTACCAATGCGCTTGGCATGAAGGTGGAGTTCGTCGTTGCGCGCGATTACGCCGCACTGATCGAGGCGCAGGCCAACGCCCGGATCCAGTACGCCATCTATTCGGCGACGGCCTACGCGACGGCGCTGCAGCGTTGCGGATGTGTCGAACCGCTTGTGGCTCCGGTCGATTCCGATGGTGCGGCCGGCATCCGCTCCGTGCTGTTGACCCGGGACGGCAAGCTGTCCGGCCTGGCGGCGATGGAGACGCACCGGATCGCCATGCCGCCGGCGGACAGCGTCGGGGGCTCGCTTTTGCCGCTGGTGGAGTTGGCCGCCGAACACGCCAAGATCACCGAGGATGCCCCGTTTCTGATCCATGCCGATTCGGCGTCCGCGGCGGAAACCATGCTTGTCGACGGCCAGGCCGACGCCACGTTCGGCTGGGTGCGGGCCGCGGCCGATGGCCAGCCGCTGCTATCCGGTGGCACGCAGGCCAGGCTCGAAGCGGCCGGCCTTTCGCCGTCGGCGCTCCAGGTGGTGTGGATGTCTGGCCTGCTGAGATACGGTCCCCATGCCGTGCGCAGCGATCTCGACGCGGAAGCCAGGCGCCGGCTGACCGTGTTCCTCACCAACCTCAAATCGACGACGCCGGATGTCTACGATCTCCTGGAATCGAAGCACTCCGGCGGCTTTTTGACCGTGGCCCCAAAGGATTATGCGCCGGCCGAGGCCATCGTGCGCCAGGTGTTGCTCGATGGGAGCCGGCAGTAAAAGTCTTCAGCAATCGCCGCAGGGAATGGTCAAACTTCTGCGCGGACGCAGATAGTAGGTCTCGCCCATCGGGATCGTGGTGGTGAGGGATTTGGTCAGCCCAAGCTTTTGTTGGGTGTCGGTCGTCCAGCCGATGATCGGCGTATAGCTCAGATTGCTGTCGACGCGGATGAGAAAGGTGCCGGCCACCTTGAGCGTTGCCGGAACCGTTGTGGCCGTGCCCGCGGCGGCCGCGGCACTATAGACGCCAGTGTCAACCTTGCGCGACCACACGACCAGGACCTTGGGTGGTGTATCGGTGGTGACCTGTATTGCCGTGATGGTGATGTTCGGCGTCGAGCGGTTGTAGGGCTGAATGGTCGAGGTGCCGATTTTCATGATGGCGTCGAGATCCGCCTTGACGATGGTCGGCTGCTGCGTGACGAGATCGGCAACCATGCTGCCGATGCGGCTGACCTTCTTGCTGGTCTCGATGGCCTGCGAAGCCTCCATGGTCATGAAGTACATGACCAGCAGAATCGGAACGATAAGAGCGAACTCGACCGCCGCGATGCCCTTGCGGTTAGACCAGAATCCGATCGTCCTGCTCCAGGACTCCGCGATTTTCAGATGTGCCCCCGCACGCATCATGGCATTTGCCTTTTTCTTGTTGGTCGTTCTGAACTCAATTGTCGAACGGCTCGTTCTGCCAGGTCACCGAGGCAAAATGCAGCGTCCTGCCGCCATTCAGATTGGCCATCGACTTGGCCATCAGATCGGTCATGACAGGCCATCTGTAGAAGACCCGCAGCATGTTCTTCGATTCCGCCAGGCCAGGCGTGTTTGCGAAAGTCTGTGAGTTCGTGCCTTGCATCAGCACGACATCGCCGTTCTGGATCTTGAAGGTCGCGGTGGCCGCGTCCGCGAAGGTCGGATACTCGCGAAGGTCCACGAGCAGCTGTTGCGGGCAATCCGTGGAGACGATGATCTGCAACCTGCCGCAGATCAGGGTCGTCAATTTGCTCCCGGCGACGTCGGCCGGCCGCAGTTGGCCCGTGCGCAACTGGCGCGCGACATCGTCGGTGATGTTGGCCATCACCTCCTGGCCGGCGAACGAGATGCAGCTTTCAAGGATGGCGAATACGAGGAGAGCGAACGGCAATGCAAGTATCGAGAATTCGATGGCCGTGCTGCCACGGCGATTGCGAACGAAGCGCGTCAGAAACCCGGCGCGCTCCGCCCTGTGCTGATCTGTCGAGCTGAATTCGTTGCCCATGTCCTGTTCCTGCCACCCCTGGACGGTTCCGACAGGTGTATTAGCGCAAACCAATTGAGGCCCGGTTTGAATGATCGTTAAAGTCGGCGCGGGCGCCTTAACCGGCCGGTAACCTGGACAGGCTGGTGGGGCCGCACAACCTACTTGCTTGCGCTCATCTCGGACTCGGAGGCTTTCTCGGCCTCGCTCTTGTAGGAGCTTTCGCAATAGGGCGTGCAAGACATGGTCTGGACCTCGGCGCGCCGGTAAATGCGAACCGACGAGGCCGCCTGCCGCACGACGGTAACCTGCGCGTCGACGATCGGGCTGCCCTCCTGGTCGAGAACGACGAGATTGGTGACACCGAAACCCTTGCCGGTGAGCACGATCGTGGAGGCGTCCTGGACGGAGGCATCGGCGATGGCCGGGTTGCCAACGACGATCGTGTCGGCGGGACGCGACAACTTCACGATCTTGGCCTGATTCATCGTCACTTCGATATCGGCGGCGGCCTTGGCTGGCGTGACCAAGCTCGTGGCGGCAAGAAGCACGGCAATCAGGATTGAGGATCTCTGCACGGCCATCGATGCGCTCCCGCAAGCAAACTGTTCAACGGAACATGAACGAGATTGGTGAACCAACGGTTAAGTCGGCTTGCGGCGGTGGATATGGCGATCGGTGTGGCTGATCGCATCGCCGGCTACGTGCCGGTCGCAAGCTTTGCCAAAGCCCTTGCCTTTTGCGGCATTGGCTTGCGAAACAGTGCATTAGCCAGCGCTTAGCGTCGGGTTAACCACGCATTCGGTTCGAGCCGGGAAAGGAATCGGTAAGGCTGTTTATTAAGCCGATCGAAAGAGCTTCTCCCTAGATTGGCAGCATCCGATCAACCATCACAGAAGTTGACGGAAGTGCTGTAACACGTGGAGTAGGAGCTCTCGAATGTCTAACCTTTTTGCACGTTTCGTGAAGGACGAATCCGGCGCGACCGCTATCGAATATGGTCTGATCGCCGCTCTCATCGCGCTCGCCATCATCACCGGCGCCGGCGCCCTCGGCAATGCAATCAACGCCAAGTTCTCCAACATCGGAAACACCCTGAACTCAAGCGGCAGCTAATCTGCCTATTGCTGAACGTTCAGAATGTCTTTCAAACAGGGGCCGCCCATATGGGCGGCCCCTGTCTATTGTTGCTTGTCGAAGTCGCAGCCGACTGAGCCTCCCCGACCTCATCAATCGTTAATCGATCCATTCTAGATTGAGCCCGTGAACAATAGGCATGGCGCCGATGCTTGAAGCCCTGATCTTCGTCGTCTTTCCCTTCTGCATGCTGTTTGCAGCGATCTCCGACATGCTGTCGATGACAATTGCCAACCGCGTGTCGGTGCTGCTTGTCGTCGTCTTCGCGCTGGTCGCGCCGCTGACGGGTATGGAGTGGGCCGCCTATGGTTGGCATTTCGCCGCCGGCGTCCTTGTCCTTGCCGTGACGTTCGGCCTGTTCGCAATGGGTGGCATGGGAGGCGGCGACGCCAAGCTGCTGGCCGCAACGGCCGTGTGGATGGGGTTGAACATCCAACTCGTCGAATACCTTGTTGTCTCGACACTCATCGGCGGCCTGCTGACGATAGCCATCCTGCTTTACCGGAAGTCGCCGCTGGCGGTTGTGACGGGCCGCAATCCGTTCCTGCGCCATTTCGCGGAAGAGTCTGTCGGGATTCCCTACGGGATCGCGCTTGGCCTTGGCGGGCTGCTGACCTATCCGGATTCACCTTTGATGGTGTGGGCGCTGGCCAGGCTTGCGAGCTGAAGGCGATCGTTTTCCGTTTCCCTGACCACATTGCCCGTCCGGCTTTGAAATGAGCCTTGGCCGGGCCCTTTATACGTGGCGCAGCGATCAAGCTAATTTATGTAAACCTTAAATTAATCACGATCGTAAGCATTACATTAACCTTGTTTTGACGATTGCCGCTGCAAAGTCCGGCCTGGCTACGTGGTTTGCCAAGGGCGAGGTTCGGACAGATGCCAGCATCCCGACTTATTATTCTGAGCGTGGCGGTGGCCGCGGCGGGTGGCGCTGGCTATGTCGCAAAGAACATGGTCGCCGCGCCGCCGCCCCAGATCGTGGTCGATTCCGGCCCCCAGGCTCCCGCCGTGGCCCTGCAGGACGTGCTTGTGCTCTCGGGCGATGTCGCGATGGGCAACGCGCTTCAGAACAACATTTCCTGGCAATCCTGGCCGGCCGACGGCGTCAACGCGAATTTCATCACCAAGGCCAATGCTCCCGACGCCCTGGAGAAATTGAAGGGATCGATCGCCCGCGTGCCGATGTATGCCGGTGAGCCGGTGCGGCGTTCCAAGCTGATCGGCGAGGGGCAGAGCTTCATGTCGTCCATCCTGCCCTCCGGGATGCGGGCGGTCGCCACGACCATCTCGGCCGACACTTCGGCCGGCGGCTTCATCCTTCCCAACGATTTCGTCGACGTCATCATGACCCGCAGGGCGGATGCCAACAGCGGCAGCACCGGCTTCAACACCGAAACCATCCTCAAGAACATTCGCGTCCTGGCGATCGACCAGACGATCCAGGAAGACGAGGAGGGCAAGAAGACCAGGGTGGGCCAGACCGCCACGCTGGAGCTGACGCCCAAGCAGGCGGAGATCATCACCGTCGCCCAGCAGATGGCGGATCGCCTGACGCTGGCCTTGCGCGCGGTCGCGGACACCCAGGAAAAGAATGTGGGCGAGGCCGACTATCTCGTTTCCGGCAATGGACGCAAGGGAACGGTGAGACTGATCAAGTCGGGCGAAGTCTCCGAAGTAGGGGCAAGGAAATGAGGCTAAGCGGTAAACTGCCGGCAATCGCAGCCGCGGCATTCGGCCTGCTGCTCGTCGGAACGAATGTACAGGGCGTCGTCGAGGCGAAGAACACGCAGGTGTCGGCCACGACAGCCACGCAGCGCGTCAAGCTTGGCCTCAACAAATCGGTGGTCATAGACCTGCCGAGCGATGCCTACGACATTCTTGTCGCCAACCCGACCGTTGCCGATGCGGTGACCCGCACGGCGAGGCGTATCTATCTGTTCGGCAAATCGGTCGGCGAGACCAACATTTTCGTCTTCGGTCCGAACGGCGAACAGATCGCCAGCCTGGACCTGGCCGTCGAACGCGACGTCGCCGGCCTGGAGGACTATATCAAGCGCTTCCTTCCGACCTCGGACGTCAAGGTGGAACTGCTGAACGACAACGTCGTCTTGACCGGAATGGTCGATACACCGCTGGACGCGAAGCGGGCGGTCGACCTTGCGACGATCTTCGTCTCCGGCGGTGAAGCAACGACCGGGCAGTATTCGCAGACCGCGGCCGGCGGCTCGGCCCAGGGCGGCGTCGACATCAACAACCCCGACCAGGAACGACGCGTCTCGAAGATCGTCAATCTTCTGCAGATCATCGGCGACGACCAGGTCACGCTCAAGGTGACGGTCGCTGAAGTCAGTCGCTCTGTGATGAAGCAGCTCGGCGTAAACATGATCGCCAGCGGCAACAGCAACGGTATCAGCTGGAACGCGCTGGGTTCGCAGAATTACGGTTTGGGCAAACCGCTATCGCAGTACTCAGGCTTTGGGCTTGGCAACGCACGCTCGCCCTTTCAGGCCTACATAAATGCGATGGAACAGTCGGGAGTCATGAAAACCCTGGCCGAACCAACACTGACGGCGGTGTCGGGTGAGAAGGCGACATTCAAAGTCGGCGGTGAGTTCAACATCATTACCCAGCGCTCACAGAACGTTTCACAACAGAACCAGACCGGTCAGATCACATACTCCAACCAACAGATCGAATACGGCATTGGCCTCGAGTTCCAGCCAGTCGTGCTGTCGGCCGGCCGGATCAGCCTCAAGGTCAGGACCTCGGTGTCGGAGCCAACGACGGAAGGCGCCACCACCCTCGAAGGCCTGGGCAACTTGCCTGGAACCACACTGTTGTCGATCCGCAAGCGCCTGGCTGACACCACGATCGAGTTGCCTTCCGGCGGCTCCATGATGATTGCGGGTCTGGTCCGCGACGACGTGCGTCAAGCGGTCTCGGGACTCCCGGGTCTCGCCAAGATCCCGGTCCTTGGCACCTTGTTCCGCAGCCGGGACTTCGTGCGCAACGAAAGCGAGCTGGTGATCTTCATCACGCCATATCTGGCGAAGCCGGTGGCACGCAACGATCTCGCCAAGCCGGACGACAATTTCAACCCTGCCAGCGACGGTGCCGCCAATTTCCTTGGCAAGGTCAATCGCGTCTACGGCACCATGCAGACCGACAAGCCCAACGGCCGTTACCACGGCGTTGTCGGCTACATCTACAAGTGAATGGGGAAGCGGACATGTCTCAGTCAGCGTTGAAGACAAGGACCATCGCCACGACGATGCGCGCCTGCCGTTCGCGGACCGGGCTGCGGATGCTGCCGGTTCTGGCGGTAGCGATGACCGCGCTGCTGGCCGGGTGCGCCCAGCGCGACAGCATCACCGTCGGCGCCATCCCGGACGACTATCGCACCAACCATCCGATCGTCATCGCGGAGAAGAACCAGAAGATCGACCTGCCCGTCGGCGCCGGCGACCGCGGCATGACCGGTTCGCAGCGCGACACGCTGCTGGGGTTCCTGGACGGCTATGACAAGAGTGCCGCGCCGACATTGACCATCCAGATTCCGAGCGGATCGGCCAACGAGGTTGCCGCGACGGCGGCCGGCCGTGATTTCGCCAGGCTCGCGGTTGCCAGCGGTATCAAGCGCAACCGGATCGTCGTCACCTCCTATCAGGCCGGCTCGAGTGAGACATCCGCTCCGGTTCGTGTCTCCTATATCGCGGTGAGGGCCCAGACCGACAAATGCGGACGCTGGCCCGACGATCTGTTCGAGACGTCGGAAAACAAGCACTATGCCGACTTTGGCTGCTCCTATCAGAACAATCTCGCCGCCCAGATGGCCAACCCGGCCGATCTGCTCGGGCCGCGCAAGCAGACCACCATCGACGCGGAAAATCGCGGCAAGGTGATCGATGTCTACCGCGCCAGGGGCATTTCGGGTGAATTCCTCGGCAATTCGGAAGTGACCTACTAAGCGACCCTTCGGGGAAAGAGAAGACAGGGAAAGAAAAGGCCACGGAAAGAGCATGACCATGAGCAATCTTGCCTATGACGCCACCGTGGACGGCGGTGATACATCGCCGCAGGACATCGCCGCGATGCAGGCGTTGCGGCCGGTTCCGCGCATCTCGATCCAGGCATTCTGCGAGACCGAGGGCGTTGCCAATCCGGTCGAGCGCGCCGGCGAGGACCGCCGCATGACCAAGGCCCATCTCAAGGTCCATATGGGCGGCATTCCCACGGCAATCGAGTTCTATCAGTCGGCGCCGACGCCGAACCTGATCCTGCTGGAGTCACGCAGCGAACCCAAGCAACTGCTGGAGCAACTCGCCCAGCTCTCTGAATACTGCGATCCATCCTCCAAAGTGGTGGTAATCGGCCATTACAATGATGTCGGTCTCTACCGCGAGCTCATCCGCTCCGGCATCTCCGAATATGTCATCGCGCCCGTTTCGATGGCCGACATCGTCAGCGTCGTGTCGTCGATTTTCGTCGATCCGGAGGCTGAACCGATCGGGCGTTCGATCGCCTTTGTCGGCGCCAAGGGCGGCGTCGGCTCTTCCACCATCGCCCACAATGTCGCCTGGGCAATGTCCTCCCTGTTCAAATCCGAGGTCGTCGTCGCCGACCTCGATCTCGCCTTCGGCACGGCCAATATCAATTTCGACCAGGATCCGGCTCAGGGCATCGCCGAAGCGGTGTTCTCACCCGAACGCGTCGACGAAGTCTATCTCGACCGGCTGCTGACGCAGTGCGCCGAGCATTTGTCATTGCTCGCCGCGCCCTCGACGCTGGAACGCGTCTACGACTTCGATCCCGACGCCTTTGCGCAGCTTGTCGATACCGCGCAGCGCAGCGTGCCGCTTCTGGTCCTTGACGTCCCCCATGTCTGGACGGGCTGGGCCAAGAACACGCTGGTCAAAGCCGACGAGATCGTCATCACGGCGACCCCGGAACTGGCCAATCTGCGCAACACCAAGAACATGGTCGACATGCTCAAGCGGCTTCGCCCCAACGACCCGCCGCCCAAGCTGATCATCAACCAGTCCGGCGTTCCCAAGCGGCCGGAAATTTCGCCGACCGATTTCGCCGAGCCGCTCGGCCTGACGCCGATGTCGGTCATCGGCTTCGACCCACTGCTGTTCGGCAATGCCGCCAACAACGGGCGTATGCTCGGCGAGATGGATGCCAAGAACCCGGTTGTCGCGATCATCAACGAGATTGCCCATGTGCTGACCGGGCGAAGCGAAATCCGCACGAAGAAGAAGGCTGGCCTGGGCGGTCTGCTCGGCAAGCTCTCGCTTAACAAGAAGTGACGCTTTTGGAACCGGTAGTCGATCATGTTCGGTAAAAGAGGCAACGACGACGGCAATCGGTTCACGCCGGAATTCCGCCAGCCAGCACCAGCGCCGGCCGCGCCGCCGCCCCCCGGTTCGACGGATACGGCGGTTCTTGCCCGGCCCGCGGCACCGCTGCAGCCAAGCGCGCCAGTGGCGCCGCCGGCTCGCCGCGCCGTCGAGGCGCCGCCCATCGCGCCGGAGGCGAGGCGGCCCCAGCGCGAAAAGAGCGAAACCTATTACGACACCAAGAGCCAGGTCTTCTCGGCGCTGATCGACACGATCGACCTGTCGCAGCTCGCCAAGCTCGACCCGGAGACCGCGCGCGAGGAAATCCGCGACATCGTCAACGACATCATCGCGATCAAGAATTTCGCGATGTCGATCGCCGAGCAGGAGGAATTGCTCGAGGACATCTGCAACGACGTGCTTGGTTACGGGCCGCTCGAGCCATTGCTCGCCCGCGACGACATCGCCGACATCATGGTCAACGGCTCCAAGAACGTCTACATCGAGGTCAACGGCAAGGTCGAGCAGACCGGCATTCGCTTTCGTGACAACCAGCAGCTTCTCAACATCTGCCAGCGCATTGTCAGTCAGGTCGGTCGCCGTGTGGACGAATCCAGCCCGATCTGCGACGCCCGCCTTCCCGACGGCTCTCGCGTCAACGTCATCGCTCCGCCGCTCGCCATCGACGGCACCGCCCTCACCATCCGCAAATTCAAGAAGGACAAGCTGACGCTCGATCAACTGGTCAAGTTCGGTGCCATCTCACCGCAGGGCGCCGAGGTCCTCAAGATCATCGGTCGTGTTCGCTGCAACATCGTCATCTCGGGCGGCACCGGCTCCGGCAAGACGACGCTGCTCAACTGCCTCACCAACTACATCGACCGCGACGAGCGCGTCATCACCTGCGAGGACTCGGCCGAACTGCAACTGCAGCAGCCCCATGTCGTGCGTCTGGAAACCCGCCCGCCCAACCTCGAAGGCGAAGGCGAAGTGACGATGCGCGACCTGGTCAAGAATTGCCTGCGCATGCGGCCCGAGCGCATCATCGTCGGTGAGGTGCGCGGACCCGAGGTGTTCGATCTTCTGCAGGCGATGAACACCGGCCATGACGGCTCGATGGGAACGATCCACTCGAACAGCCCGCGCGAATGCCTGAACCGTATCGAATCCATGATCGCCATGGGCGGTTATTCGCTGCCGCAGAAAACCGTGCGCGAAATCGTCGTCGGTTCCATCGACGTGATCATCCAGGCGGCGCGTCTGCGCGACGGATCGCGCCGTATCACTCACATCACCGAGGTGATCGGGATGGAAGGCGACGTCATCATCACGCAGGACATCGTCCTCTACAACATCAAGGGCGAGGACGCCAACGGCAGGCTGCTGGGCGAGCATGTCTCGACCGGCATCGGCCGCCCGCATTTCTGGGACCGCGCTCGCTACTACGGCGAGGAGCAGCGCCTCGCCGTTGCACTCGAGGCTATGGAGAAACGCGCTGACTGACGCGGCGTTGAGGGTTCTGGTCGATGTTTGGAATTGACGGCACCGTATTGGCGTTTGTCGTGCTCGCCGGCTTCAGCGCCGGCGCGGTCGCCTATGCATTCCTGTTCAACCAGATCAGCAATGAGAAGCAGGCTGGAAAGCGGCTGGAGACGATCAAGGCCGCCGAGACGGACCGGTCGGTTGTCAAGGCCTCCCGCGACCGCGCGACGGATGCGGCCAAGCGTCGGAAATCCGTGCAGGATTCGCTGAAGGAGCTCGACGAGAAGCAGAAGACCAAGGACAGCGCCATCAAGAAGGCGCCGCTGAAGGCGCAACTCCGGCAAGCCGGAATGAAGGTCTCAATCGAGCGTTTCTACATTTATTCCGCCATATGCGGTCTGGCGCTGACGGTGATCGCATTCGTGGCCGGCGCGCCGATGCTTGTCTTGCCCGGCGTGCTGTTGGCTGGCGCGCTCGGCCTGCCGCGCTGGTTCGTATCGTTTCGCCGCGCGCGCCGGGTCAAGGCATTCCTCAACGAATTTCCAAACGCGCTCGACATCATCGTGCGCGCGGTCAAGTCCGGCCTGCCGCTGAACGATGCCGTGCGGCTCATCGCCAACGAATCCCCCGAGCCGGTGAAGATGGAGTTTCGCCGCATCGTCGATTCGCAGCAGATGGGCCTTTCGATCCCGGATGCAACCTTGCGGATGCCCGAAACCATGCCGTGCACCGAGGCGAGTTTTTTCGGCATCGTCATCCAGATCCAGTCGCAGGCCGGCGGCAATCTGTCCGAGGCGCTGGGCAACCTTTCACGCGTGCTTCGTGATCGCAAGAAGATGAAAGCCAAGGTGCAGGCGCTGTCCATGGAGGCGAAGGCGTCCGCCGCCATCATCGGCGCGCTGCCCTTCATCGTTGCTTTTCTCGTCTATCTTTCCAGCCCCGACTATCTGATGCCGCTGTTCACCACCAGCGTTGGCAATCTGATACTGGGTTGTGCCGCTGTCTGGATGTCGATCGGCATCCTGGTCATGCGCAAGATGATGAACTTTGAAGTCTAGGGCAGCGGCATGACCGAACAAGTCATCAAATCACTGACGGACCCCAGCCTACTGATCGCGCTGCTGGTCGCCATCGCCGTCTTCGCGACGGTCTTTACATTGCTGCCGGCATTCGGCGGAAACCAGCTCAAGGCTCGCATGAAGTCGGTCGCGCTGGAGCGCGACGAGCTTCGCGCCAAGCAGCGCGCAAGGCTCGCGAGCGAGGCCGATCGCCGCCGCAAGGGCCTGCGCGAGCAACAGTCAGTCGGCATGCGCAACATCGTCGATCGACTCGACCTGCGGCGCGCGCTGGCCGACGAGAGCACCTTGCAGAAGCTCAAGGTCGCCGGCTTTCGCGGGCAGAACCCGCTGACGCGTTTCCTTTTCTTCCGCCTCGTTCTGCCCTTTGTCGGCTTCGCGCTGGGGCTGGTCTACATATTCGTGCTCGGAGGACTGCCCGACAAACCCCTGGTCATCCGGCTGTTCGTCTGCATCCTGGTCGCCTATGGCGGCTTCTACGCGCCGGTCGTCTATGTCAACAATCGCGCCACCAAGCGCAAGCAGTCGATCCAGATGGCGTGGCCGGATGCGCTCGACCTGATGCTGATCTGCGTGGAGTCTGGCATGTCGGTGGAAGCAGCGCTCCGCAAGGTCGCTGACGAGATCGGCGCGCAGTCGGTGGCTCTGGCGGAAGAATTCATCCTGACGAACGCCGAGCTCTCCTATCTGCAGGAACGCAAGCAGGCCTATGAGAATCTTGCGAACCGTACCGGTCTGGAATCGGTCAAATCGGTGTCGCAGGCGCTCGTACAGGCCGAACGCTACGGCACGCCGGTGGCGCACGCATTGCGCGTGCTTGCCGCCGAAAGCCGGGACCAGCGCATGAATGCCGCCGAGAAGAAGGCCGCCGCCTTGCCGCCCAAGCTCACCGTGCCGATGATCCTGTTCTTCCTGCCGGTGCTTTTCGCCATCATCCTGGGTCCGGCCGGCATCCAGGTCAGCCAGCGCGGCATCTTCGGCACCGATCATCCGTCTTCATCGGCCAAGTAGCGTCGGGGCACGCGGAGACAAACGAAGAAGCCGCGCTGAACGCAGCGCGGCTTCTTCGTTCGATCGGGGCCTTTGTAGATCGTCGCCTCAGTTGGTTGCCGTCTTCGGCTTGTCCTGATCCTTGAGCTGCCTCCAGGCATTCTGTTGCGCAAGCATCTGCCTGAGATAAGCGACATTGGCCTGAGCCTGCTCGGGCGACAGCTCCTGCGAGGCGATCTTCTCGGCTTCGTCGAAGCGGCCCTGCAGACCGACGACCAGCGCCAGGTTCTGGCGCACGCGGCTGTCGGCGTTGGGCTGCTGGGCGGCCGAACGCATATAGGTTTCCGCGGTGCGCAGATCTCCTTCCAGCACATAGGACATGCCGAGATTGGAGAGAACCGAGGGCTCGTTCGGCTTGAGTTCGAGCGCCTTGCGGTAGAGCTGGCGCGCATCGTCTTTCTGGCCGAGCTGATCGAGGATAGCCGCTTCCGCCGACACCAGCTTCCAGTCGGGATATTCAGGCGTCTGTGCACGGCGCACGGCGTCGAGCGCTGCCTCGAACTGGCCATTGGCGGCCAGCGCCTTGCCATAGGCGGCGAGCACGTCGCGATCCTTGGGATAGGCGATGGCCAGTTTGCGCATCACGGCAAGCGACTGGTCGGCATCGCCGTCCATCTGCAGCGCGGCCGCGAAGTTGGTTGCGATTCGCTTGTCGTTGGGATTCCTGGAGTAGGACTGGCCGAGGGCGGCCGTGGCATTGTGCACCTCTCCCGCCGACATGCTCTCCAGCGGCTTGCCGCTGCTGCGCTCGATCGAGCCGGTAGTCATCCTGCTGGTTCCGCATCCGGCGACGCCCGCGGCGAGCGCCAGCATGAGGGCGGTGGTGACGACCCATTTTCCTCTGGCATTCACTGTGCGGTTGGTCGGCATCGACACCTAGGCCTCCATTCGTGCGCGCGGCCATTGCGTGGCCATCTTCCCTCCCGCAGAAATATTCTGTTAACCCTAACGGAGGGTTAAGAAACGCCGACTCGCGAAGGGTCGGCAGGAGAGAACATCGAATGCCTGTGGAACTCGTCGAGACGAAATTGCAAGGTGCGCTGCCGGTGCATCTGGTGGCCCGTGACGGCCTGGAGGCGGCGGGCCTTGCGCCATCTGCGCTCGCATGGGCCAAGGCCAACGGCTTTGCCGGCGAGGCAGGCAGGACGCTCGCCGTGCCCGGCGAAAACGGCGCACTTGCCGGCGCGCTGTTCGGCACCGGCGAAGGCGAAGGCGCACTCGCGCTCGGTGCACTGTCGAAAACCCTGCCGGAAGGCGACTGGCATTTCGCCTCCATTCCTGCCGAGCCGGAACTCGCGGCGATCGCGCTGGCGCTAGGCGGCTATGTCTTTACCCGTTACGGCAAGAAGCCGGGTAAGGCCTTGCGTTTCGACGTGCCGGACGGCGTCGACGCGGCGCGCGTTCGCCGCATCGCCGATGGCGTCTTCCTGGCCCGCGATCTGGTCAACACACCGACCAGCGACATGGGACCGGATGATCTGGAGAAGGCGGTGCGCACCTTGGCCGCGGCTCACAAGGCCGAAGTCTCCGTCATCAAGGGCGACGAACTGCTGAGTCAGAACTTCCCGATGATCCACGCCGTGGGCCGTGCTTCATCCGGTGCGCCGCGTCTGATCGACATGATCTGGGGGCAACCGGGCGCGCCGAAGGTGACCCTGGTCGGCAAGGGCGTCTGCTTCGACACGGGCGGTCTCGACATCAAGCCGTCATCCGGCATGCTCTTGATGAAGAAGGATATGGGCGGCGCCGCCAATGTGCTTGGCCTGGCCTCGATGATCATGGCGGCCGGGTTGAACCTGCGGCTGCGCGTGCTGATCCCGGCGGTCGAGAACTCGATAGCCGGCAATGCTTTCAGACCGGGCGACGTGCTGGCGAGCCGCAAGGGCATTACTGTCGAGATCGGAAACACCGACGCCGAAGGCCGGCTCGTGCTCGGCGACGCGCTGGCGCTGGCCGATGACGAGGAGCCGCATTTGCTGGTCGACATGGCGACACTGACCGGAGCGGCCCGTGTGGCGCTTGGCCCGGATCTGCCGCCTTTCTATACCGGCGACGAGGCGCTGGCCTCGGACCTCGCTGCGGCGTCGCTGGCGGTCGAGGATCCGCTGTGGCGCTTGCCGCTGTGGCGGCCCTACGATGCCAAACTGTCGTCGAAGATCGCCGACATCAACAATGTCACCACGGACGGTTTCGCCGGTTCGATCACCGCGGCGCTGTTCCTCAAGCGCTTTGTCGAGAAGACGGCAAGCTGGGCGCATTTCGACATCTTTGCCTGGAACCCCGCCGATCGCCCGCATGGGCCTGCCGGCGGCGAGGCGCAAGGCATTCGCGCGCTGGAGCGGGTCATCTCGACACGCTTTGGCTGACGGGGTGGCAGAGCCGGCAAATCGCCAAAACTGAAACGGAACCGAAACAATTTGCCGTCATGCTGGCGCGATGTCGATTGCGATGCGCCCGAGCCAGGCCTTGCGACTGTGGCAGCAGGTGATGCTGTCGCAGGTGCGCGACGATGCGCCTGACCTGACCATGCGCCAGACGGCGATCCTGTTCACCATCTATCTCGATCCGCCGCCGCACACGGTGCGCGGGCTGGCCGCCCGGCTCAACGTCACCAAGCCGGTGATCACCCGCGCGCTCGACACGATGGGCGCGCTGAAGCTGGTGTCGCGCCATCGCGACGAACTCGACAAGCGCAACGTGCTGATCAAGCGCACGGTCGAGGGCGCGCTCTTTGTCGAGCGCTTCGGCGATGGTATCATCGCCAAGGCCCACGAACTGCCGATCTGACCGTTCCGCCCATACAACAGGGTTACCGATTTTGACTGCTCACGATGCCCGTCTCCACGCCTTCCGTTCCGACCTTGCCGATGCGAGGCTGAAAGGCGAGGTTTCTGCCGAGCGTTTTGTCGCCGGCAGGCCGGCGCGGATTTCGGCCTCGGTGGCCGACATCCGCAAGGCGCCGCGTGCGGATGCCGGCGTCAACACGCAAGCCTTGTTCGGCGACGATGTGCTGGTTTTCGAGGATGCCGAAGGCTGGGCCTGGATCCAGGCCGAACGCGACGGCTATGTCGGCTACGTCGCGGCAACTGAGCTAGGCGGACGTGACCACGCGCCCACCCATGTCGTCTCGGTGCCCCGCACCTTCCTGTACCCCGGTCCGGATCTGCGCTTTCCGATCGCGGGACAGCTGTCGATGGGGTCGACGGTGACGGTGACGGCCGCCGCCGAGACGCGCGGTACACACTACGCCGTCCTGCCATCGGGCGAAGCGATCATTGCTGGTCACCTCAGGCCAATCGGACAAATTGCCGCCGACTATGTCGCGGTCGCCGAGACGTTTCTTGGCACACCCTATCTGTGGGGCGGCGCGTCCGGTTTCGGCATCGACTGTTCCGGCCTGGTGCAACTGGCGATGCGCATGGCGGGCAAAAACGTGCTGCGCGACTCCGACATGCAGGCGGCAAGCATCGGTGAGCCGCTCGAACCGGGTCCGGATTATGCCGGGTTGCGCCGCGGCGACCTCGTCTTCTGGAAAGGCCATGTCGCTGTCATGGCCGACGCTAAGACCATGATTCATGCCAACGGCCACACCATGCTGGTCTCGCTCGAAGGACTGAAGGAGGCCATCGCCCGCATCGGCTACCTCTATGGCGGCCCGACCGGGTTTCGCAGGCCATGACCTTTCCTTCTCCCGGTCACTATACGGGAGAAGGTACCCGAAGGGCGGATGAGGGCAGCGCGAAGTTTTGAACAGTCAGTGCTGCCCCTTAAAGGCCTGCCGCATCCGCTCCCCTTGAACGGGGCGAGGAGCGCTGCGATCCCCTTTTGTTCCGATTTTCCTTGGCGATCGCCCCTAGCCGCGCTACCTCTGGCGCGTGACAGTTGAGCCGCGCCTTGCCGAGCAGAATGCCGCCATTGCCCTGCCCGAACCATTCCTCAGATGGTTCGGCGAGAAAGGCTGGTCGCCGCGCGCCCATCAGATCGAATTGTTGGCGAAGGCTCAAAGCGGCCAATCGGTGCTGCTGATCGCGCCAACCGGAGCCGGCAAGACGCTGGCCGGCTTCCTGCCGTCGCTGACCGAACTGGCGGTGAGGCCAAGGCGGAAGCCGGGGCAGGCGCATCGCGGCATCCACACGCTCTACATCTCGCCGCTCAAGGCGCTGGCGGTCGACATCGAGCGCAATCTCGCCAAGCCGGTGGAAGAGATCGGTCTGCCTGTGACCATCGAGACGCGCACCGGCGACACGCCCTCCCACAAGCGCCAGCGGCAGAAGCTGGTGCCGCCCGACATCCTGCTCACCACACCCGAGCAACTGGCACTGCTAATCGCAGCAGGCGATGCCAGGCGCTTCTTCGAGGATTTGCGCTATGTCGTTCTCGACGAATTGCATTCGCTGGTGACGTCGAAACGCGGCCATCTGCTGGCGCTCGGGCTGGCGCGGCTGCGCAGCTTTGTCCCCGGCCTGCAGACCATCGGTCTGTCGGCGACGGTGGCCGAGCCGGACGAGTTGCGGCGCTGGCTGGTCAGCCAGAATCCGCCGGGTGATATGTCCGAGCTGATCGTCGTCACGGGAGGCGCGAAACCCGAAATCTCCATTCTCGATTCCGAAGAGCGTGTACCGTGGGCGGGGCATTCGGCGCGCTATGCCACGCCGGAGATCTACCGCGAGATCAAGCGCCACAAAACGACCCTGCTGTTCGTCAACACCCGCAGCCAGGCGGAGCTGCTTTTCCAGGAATTGTGGCGGGTCAATGAGGACACCTTGCCTATCGCGCTTCATCACGGCTCTCTCGATGTCGGCCAGCGGCGGCGCGTCGAGAAGGCGATGGGCGAGAACGCGCTGCGTGCTATCGTCGCCACTTCGACGCTCGATCTCGGCATCGACTGGGGCGACGTCGATCTGGTCGTGCATGTCGGTGCGCCGAAGGGCGCCAGCCGGTTGGCGCAGCGCATTGGCCGTGCCAACCACCGGATGGACGAACCCTCCAAGGCGATCTTGATCCCTGCCAACCGTTTCGAGGTGCTCGAATGCCGGGCTGCCCTCGATGCCAACTATCTTGGCGCGCAGGACACGCCGCCGCTGGTCGATGGCGGCCTCGATGTGCTGGCGCAGCATGTGCTCGGCTGCGCCTGCGGCGCGCCGTTCCGTGCCGACGATCTGTTCGAGGAAGTGCGAACGGCAGCACCCTACGCAAGTCTCGACCGGCCGACCTTCGACCGCGTCATCGACTTCGTCGCCACCGGCGGCTACGCGCTGAAGAATTACGAGCGCTATGCTCGCATCCGCCTGAACAAGGACGGGTTGTGGCGCGTCTCCAATCCGCGCGTGGCTCAGCAATACCGGCTGAATGTCGGCACCATCATCGAAGTGCCGGCGCTCAACGTGCGTTACGTCAAGGCAGGCAGCAAAGGCTCGGCTACACGCGGCGGCGCCGTTCTTGGCAAGATCGAGGAGGCCTTCCTCGAAACGCTGACGCATGGCGACACCTTCATGTTCGCCGGCAAAGTGCTTCGCTTCGAAGGCATTCGTGAGAATGAATGCCTCGTGTCGAACGCGCCCGGCAGCGACGCCAAGGTGCCCTACTATGGCGGCGGCAAGTTCCCGCTTTCGACCTACCTTGCCGAGCAGGTCCGCATGATGCTGGACGATCCGCGGCGCTGGAAGAAGCTGCCGGAGCAGGTGGCCGACTGGCTGCAATTCCAGGCCGATAAATCGGTTCTGCCCAAACGCGATGACCTGCTGATCGAAACCTTTCCACGCGGCAACCGCTACTATCTGGTCGCTTATCCCTTTGAAGGCAGGCTGGCCCACCAGACGCTCGGCATGTTGCTGACCCGGCGCCTCGACAGGGCAGGCGCCAGGCCGCTTGGCTTTGTCGCCACAGATTACGCGCTTGCCGTATGGTCGCTGGGCGACATGGGCGCGATGTTCAAAGCCAGGAAACCGTCTCTCGGCGCATTGTTCGACGAGGACATGCTGGGCGACGACCTCGAAGCCTGGCTGGCCGACAGCTGGCTTCTCAAGCGCACCTTCCGCAATTGCGCGCTGATTTCGGGGTTGATCGAGAAGCGCCATCCGGGCCAGGAGAAGAGCGGTCGTCAGGTCACCGTATCGACCGATCTGATCTACGATGTGCTGCGCAGCCATGAGCCGGACCATATCCTGCTGCAGGCGACGCGTGCCGATGCGGCGGCCGGTCTGCTCGATGTCAGCAGACTTGCCGACATGCTCTCGCGCGTCCAGGGTCGAATCATGCATAAGAATCTGGAGCAGATTTCGCCTTTGGCCGTGCCGATCATGCTCGAGATCGGCAAGATGCCGGTGAACGGCGAAGCCGATGAAACACTGCTGATGGATGCGGCGACTTTGGTCGAGGAGGCCATGGGGCCGGAAATGAGTGAGGGATGAATTTTTCGCTGGCGCGTACGTCGCTGATCACCGAGGCCGATATGATAGGCATCGCCGGCGAGCGTGCGCTCTGCGATCCGCGCGGTGTGCTCTATTTTCCCGAACTCAGGCTGTTGGCGGTCTCCGACCTGCATCTGGAAAAAGGCTCCTCGCTGGCAAGGCGCGGTATGCTGATCCCGCCCTATGACACCGGCGCGACCTTGCTCAGACTGCAGGCCGTCATATCCGACTACCAGCCGTCGATCGTCATCAGCCTTGGCGACTCCTTTCATGATGGCGGCGGCGCCGAGCGCATGCATGCGAGTTTTCGCGAGCGGCTGGAAGCGCTGATGGTGGGTCGTGACTGGTTCTGGGTCGCCGGCAATCACGATCCGGAGGCGCCGGCCGATCTTCCCGGTGAAACGGTGCGGGAATTGGCCATAGGTTCGCTGCTGTTCCGGCATGAACCGTCGAAAGTGCGCGTCGAGGGCGAGATCGCGGGCCATCTCCATCCCTGCGCGCGCATCGTGCAGCGCGGCCGTTCGGTGCGTCGGCGCTGCTTTGCCGGTGACGGCGGACGCATGATCATGCCGGCCTTCGGCTCCTATACCGGTTCGCTCAACGTGCTCGATCGCGCCTATGCCGGGCTGTTCCGCCTGGAATCGCTGATGGCCTATATGCTTGGCACCGACCGCATCTTTGCCATCTCGGGTTCGATGCTGCGGCCGGGTTGAGGGGCCGCCGCCTGAAGCTCACGTCTTCTTAAGCGCAGCATGAATGCGGTCGAGCGCTTCTTCCGCGCCGCGGTATCCCTGCGCTGCCGAGCGCTTTAACCATTGGATGGCAAGGTCATCATTCTGCTCAACCCCAACACCTTTGAGATACATCAAAGCCACGTTGAATTGCGCCTTGCTGTCATTCAGTTGCGCAGCCTTTTCGTACCAATAGAAGGCTAGCTTGGGGTTCTTATCTACAATCTCGCCGGTCAGGTAAGCAACGCCCAAATTAATTTGCGCGGCAACATTACCTTGCTCAGCTGCTTTGTTTAACCAAAGTACCGCATCGGAACCACTTTTGGGCACTCCCGTCCCAGAAAAATACGCGTATCCAAGATACTGCTGAGCTTCGGGCAAACCTTGGATCGCCGCCTTGCGCCATAGCTCCGCCGCTTTGGAATCATCCTGCTGAACGCCTTTGCCCCAGGAGTACAAAAGTCCAAGTTTCAACTCGGCCACTGCCATGTCTTGATCCACCGCCTTACCCCACCATTCGGCAGCTTTGGAATAATCCAGTGGAACACCAAGTCCCCTGGAATACAGAAATCCGACGTTAAATTGGGCAATGGCATCACCCTTTGGGCGAGAGCCTTCCATTCTTTGTACGCTTCTGAATAATTATTCGCTTTAAAGGCGGCTTCGGCTTCGAGCGCGCCTGCTATTAAGTTGCAGGGTGCAAGGATAAACATACATGCGGCAAACAAGCCGCGTGCGAGATAGGTCGGAGAGAGGAAGGCAGAAAGATTCATCACCGTGAACTACGCATAGAGAACTGGAGCGTTCTGAATTTAAAGGATAGTATCGACTCCGCTGTCAACAATAATGCCGAATTTTACTGTCGTCCAGGGAACTGGCGGAAGTCATTTTCAGCTGTCCTATCGCCCATAATAAAGCGCGACCGTGTGCTTTGCCTCGGCGAAGAACAGCCAGCGCTCGACCAGCATCCCGGCGAACTGGACGATCGCGGCGAGGACCGACGGGATCGCCGCAACGGGCCAGGGTAAGGCGAAGGTGGCCGCGAGCAGCAGGACGGGCAGGGCGAAGGCCAGTGCCTGCGCCAGCATGCGAAGTTTCGCACTGTGCTTGCGCGCGATGCGGAAGCCCATTTCCTTGAGCAGGTAGTTTTCCTCGGTATGTGGCCATTCAAGCGATCGCACCGTGCCGCCGGCCAAACCCGTCGCGGTGTTGGCGGTGGTCGCGATTTCGAGACGGTCATTGTGCCGCCAGGTCGCGCGCTTCCAGCCCCAGCCGGCCAGAGTGGCCAGCAGCGACAATACCAGAACGGCCACCGAGCCGACGCCGAAACTCTGCAGGAGCGCGTTCAACAGGACGCTGCCGGTCGTGGCCGCGAAGATCAGATAGGCCGGCAAAGTATAGCGGCTGTGCCATTGGGCGATCGGTTTCAGCGACGCGTAGATCATGCCGGTGGTGCAGACGGTGACGATTGCACCGATAGCGGCCAGCAATCCGGCAATGGTCACCCAGCCGCCAGTGCGGCCCAACAACACCCAGCCGAGCCCGAACAGTCCCGCCGGGATGAAGGTGATGACCGAGGCCACGCCTTCGCGCGACAGCCAGGAACTGCGCCATTGCGAGAACGCCCGCCAGGCGCGCTCCGGCCTGCCGAGATGGCCGGTCGAGGACAACAATCCCGCCGCGATGAGGCCGAGCGCCAGCCCCAGGCCGACGAAACCGAGCCAGAAATCGGCCGGCACGATCTGCAATCCACCGAGCACGCCGAACAGCGCCAGCAGGCCGTAGCCGGCGCCCGTGGCGGTGGTGAAGAAGACAACGGAGAAGGCTGGATGCATGGTCAGTTCGAAAGCATGCGATCGACCCAGCCGAGGAGGCCGCCTTCGGCCCGCACCGGCTCCAGTGGCTTCGCGGGCACCGATGCGGCGCGCTGCGTATGGGCGCGCGGCGGCAGATATTTGTTGGTCGGGCGATAGCCGAGTTCCGGCATCAGGTCGACACCGCCGCGCTCGGCAACCAGCTGCGAGACGGCGGACCGAGGATCGCCGAGATCGCCGAAATGCCGAGCGCTGGTCGGGCAAGCCGCGACGCAGGCCGGCACACGGTCTTCTTCGGCCAGATTATCGTTGTAGATGCGGTCGACGCACAGCGTGCATTTCTTCATCACGCCGACATCGGTGTCGAATTCGCGCGCGCCATAGGGGCATGCCCAGCTGCACAATTTGCAGCCAATGCACTTGTCCGCGTCGATCAGCACGATGCCGTCCGAGGCCCGCTTGTAGGAAGCGCCGGTGGGACAGACCGTGACGCAGGCCGGCGTTTCGCAATGCAGGCAGGAGCGGGGGAAGTTGACGGTGCGCCCGCCCATCTCTGTCGTGTGCTCGTAACTGTGCACGCGGTTGAACCAGACGCCGTCGACATGGCCGCCATAGGGGTCGATGTCGGTCAGCGGCGCCATGTGACCGCCAGTGTTCCATTCCTTGCAGGCTGTGACGCAGGCCTGGCAGCCGACGCAAGTGTCGAGGTCGATGACGAGACCAAGTTTCTTGTCGGTATGGGCGGGCAGGCAGGTCATTCGGCGGCCTCTCTTGTCCGGCGGAATTCGGCGCCGAAACGAAGGATGTCGGGCGAAGGCTCGAAATGCGCCGGTTGGCTGAAACGCTCGAAATGCGGCTCGGTGAAGCCGGCCTCTTCCGCCCTGCATTTGACGATGCGCACGCGCAGGTCGAACCACGCCGCCTGGCCGGTGACAGGATCGGAATTCGAATAGCGTTTGCCCTGGGCGTCGGCCGAGGTCTGGTCGCCGATGATATGGTTGAGCAGGAAGCCGCGATTGCTCTCGGCGGCATCATCTTTCAGCCCCCAGCTGCCGCGCCTTTTGCCGATCGCGTTCCAGGTCCAGACCGTGCTTTCGTTCACCCCGTCGACCAGCTTGATCTGCCCCTTAACTCTGCCGTTGATGCTCTCGATCCACACCCAGTCGTCGTCGACGAGACCGAGACCGGCGCCGGTCCGGTGGTGCACGAACAGCCGGTTCTGGCTGGTGATCTGCCGCAGCCACGCATTCTGCGCTCCCCAGGAATGATACATGTGCATCGGCCGCTGCGTCAGCGCGTGCAGGGGGTATTTTTCGAGGTCGACCACCGCTTCCTCGAACGGCATGTACCAGAACGGCAGCGGATCCATGTAGGTCTCGATGCGCTGCCGCTCGGCCTCCGGCGGCAGCACACGGCCATGGCCGCGTGCGGCGAGCCGAAACCGCTGCAACGGCTCGGAATAGAGCTGGAAGATGATCGGCTCGGCTTTATGGATGAAACCCATCTGCACCGCGAAATCCAGATAGGAGCGGTTGGCCATCTTGTAGTAGCGCTGGTTGTCGGCGAAGTCGTGATGCCAGAAGCCGCCATTGTCGATGTAGCGCTGCAACTGGTTCGGATTGACCTCGCCCTTGCCGATCGACGTCCCGTCCTTGCCGCGCCAGCCGGCCAGCGGTCCGATGCCCGGTGTGCGCTCGTGGTTGACGATATAGTCGGCATAGTCGGCATATCTGGCCGATCCGTCCTCGTCGACGAAACCGGGCAGGCCGAGCCGGGCGCCCAGTTCGATCAGCACCGACTGGAATGGCCTGACGTCGCGATCGGGCTCGACGACGGGATGGCGGATGGCATCGCCCGGTCCGTCGGCATGGCTGATCGGCCGGTCGAGCAGGCTGATGCAATCATGCCGTTCGAGATAGGTGGTATCCGGCAGCACGAGGTCGGCGAACGGGACTGTCTCGGAATAATAGGCGTCGGAATAGATGATGAAGGGGATCTTGTAGTTGCCCGCCTCGTCGCGGTCGGTCAGCATACGAATCGTCTCGACGGTGTTCATCGAGGAATTCCAGGCCATGTTCGACATGTACATCATCAGCGTGTCGATCGGGTAGGGATCGCCGGCCCAGGCATTGCGGATGACGGTGTGCATCAGCCCGTGAGCGGCGAGCGGCGCGTCCCAGGAGTAGGCCTTGTCAATGCGGGTCGGCGTGCCGTCTTCTTCGACCAGCAGGTCGTCCGGCCCGCAGA
The DNA here is from genome assembly GCF_002879535.1 of Mesorhizobium intechi. GTDB lineage: Bacteria > Pseudomonadota > Alphaproteobacteria > Rhizobiales > Rhizobiaceae > Mesorhizobium > Mesorhizobium intechi. The sequence continues at coordinate 6,691 of NZ_PNOT02000051.1, read as the reverse complement.
CGAAACCAAGCGGCATGCCATCCAGCGGCGTCATCGGCTTGACCGTCCTGCCGGCGGGTTTCGGCCCCGGCGGCGCCGAACGGGGATAGGGCGGCTTGAAGCGAAAGCCGCCGGGAACATCCACCGTGCCCAGAAGCACTTGCAGCAGGTGGATGGCGCGGCAAGAGTGAAAACCGTTCGAATGCGCTGAGATCCCGCGCATGGCATGCATCGAAACCGGCCGGCCCTTGATCGTCTCGTGCCGGCGCCCGGCCCAGTCGGTCCATGCGATCGGCAGTTCGATCGTCTGTTCGAAGGCGACATGGGCAAGCTCGGCGGCGATCCGGCGGATCGTATCGGCGCGAATGCCGCAACGTTCCGCCACCGCATCCGGCGCATAGCAGTCGTCGAGATAGCGGTCGGCGATCAATTGGAAAACCGGCGTGCAGCGGCGGCCGCCGACTTCGAAGTTCCCGGTCAGCGCCGGCTTCGCTTCCGGGTCGGTTGCCTTGACGAAGGTCTTCGCCACCCTGTCCCAGGCCAGCGGATTGCCGCCGGCGTCGCGGACGAACAGCCCGTCGTCTGAGGTGCCAGGCTCCTGCACCACGAGGACATGGGCGTTGGTGTAGCGGAGCAAATAATCGAGATCGACACGGCCGGCCTTCAGCAATTCGTGGATGAGCGCAAACACGAACAGGCCGTCCGTACCGGGCCGGATGCCGACCCAGTCGTCGGCAATCGCGTTGTAGCCGGTGCGGCAGGGGTTGATCGACACCACCTTGGCACCGCGCGCTTTGAGCTTGCCCAGCCCGATCTTGATCGGGTTGGAATCATGGTCCTCGGCGACGCCGAACAGCATGAAATATCGTGTGTTGTCCCAGTCGGGCTCGCCGAACTCCCAGAACGAGCCGCCGATCGAATAGAGCCCGCCGGCCGCCATGTTGACCGAACAGAAGCCGCCATGGGCGGCGAAATTCGGCGTGCCGAACTGGCTCGCCCACCAACCGGTCAAGGATTGCGACTGGTCGCGGCCAGTGAAGAAGGCGAGCTTCTTCGGATCGGTGCGACGGATGGCCGAGAGCCGCTCCGTCGCGATCGAAAAAGCCTCCTCCCACTCGATCTCGCGGAACACGCCCGAGCCGCGCGGGCCGGTGCGCAGCAGCGGCTTCCTCAGCCGGGCGGGGCTGTAATGCTGCATGATGCCGGAGCTGCCCTTGCCGCAGATCACGCCGCGATTGACCGGATGGTCCTTGTTGCCGTTGATGTAGCGGACCTTGCCGTCCTTGATGTGCACGTCGATACCGCAGCGGCAGGCGCACATATAGCAGGTCGTCTTGGCGATGCTGTCGGAAATGCCAGGCGAGGTGTCCACGCCGTCGCCTTCATCGGGCGCGCGTGTGTCGGCAAGCGGGCGTTGCGATGGTGCTGAATTCGCGCCGCGCGGCGGTGGATGCCTCATGATCCGGATGTGCCCGCGCGGCCGGCGGATTTGGCTCGCGTCTTCGGCCCGGGGCCGCGCATGTAGTGCTCTTCCGGGTGATAGCGATTGCCGGCCAGCCGTCTGCGGATGCCGCGGGTCCAATGCGCGAGAAGGGACTTGAAGCGCCCGATCATTTTAGTCTCTGCCATCCGCTGGCGAATTTTTCCTAACTTCGCATGAAAATGTAGAATGAAGCTATCGATCCGTCTAATCAGTTGTTCTTGTAAATTCGATCGATATTGGTTCTTGATATCATCATGACCCTGGATCAGTTGCGCATTTTCGTCGCCGTCGCCGAGCGCGGCCACATGACCAAGGCGGCGGAGCTTTTGGGTATCTCCCAGTCGGCCGCATCGGCCGCCATCCGCTCGCTTGAAGAGCAGCACGGCGTCCATCTGTTCAACCGCGTCGGCCGCAACATCGAGCTTGCCCAGACAGGCCACCGGTTCCTGCCGGAGGCAAAGGCGGTGCTGGAGCGGGCCGCCGCCGCGCGCAATGTGCTGGAACATGTCTCGCAGACGGTCGCCGGCAGCCTCTCCATCGCCGCCAGCCTGACCATCGCCAGCTATTGGCTGCCGCGCCGGCTGGCGTCCTTCCACGAGGCCTATCCCGCGGTGCGGCTGAGCGTGAGCATCGGCAACACGAGGCAGGTCGAGGCCAGCGTGCTGGATGGGACCGCCGATCTCGGTCTGGTCGAGGGGCGCACCGAATCCGACATATTGCGTCGGGCCAAGGTCGACACCGACCGGTTGATGCTGGTGGTCGCGGCGTCACATCCCGAGATCGTCGAAACCGCACCGGGCCGTCCCGACATCAGGGGCCTGCGCTGGATCATCCGCGAAGGCGGGTCGGGCACGCGCGAAGTGCTGGAGGATCTGGCGCGGCGCGAGGGGATTTCGCTAGCCGATCTGCAGGTGTTCCTGGTGCTGCCAAGCAACGAGGCGGTTCGCCAGGCGGTCGAGGCGGGTGCCGGCGCCACCATCATTTCGGAGCTCGTCGTCGGGCACGCCGTCGCCGAAGGCAGCCTGCGGTCCGTGCCGCTCGAACTGCCCAAACGCGACTTCGCCATGATCACCCACCGCGACCGCCAGGCAAGCCTGGCCCAGATGGCGCTCAAGGCGCATCTCGGCGCCGAGACGAGCCGAAGCGGTTCGGCCTGATCAGCCGAACTTCCGCTGCGCATCCAGCGCCAGGCCAAGGCCGACCGAGCCGAACATGTCGCCGTCGATGACTGAAGCCTGCGGCACCAGCGCCAGGATTTCCCGTCTTGCCAGCGGGATGGCGGTCGAGCCGCCGGTCAGGAACACCGCGGTGATGTCGGACGGCTTGACCTGCGCGTCGCGCATGGTCTCAGCCACCGTTGCCGTAACCCGCTCGATGTCCCGGGCGATGGTTGCGTCTAGCCCGCCACGCGTGATTTCGGCCGCGAACTCCACGTCGGATAGTCTCACCGCGACTTCGGCCGATGACAGGTCGGTCAACTCTATCTTGGCCTTTTCCACCAATGCCGCCAAAGCGTGCCCATAGCGGTGCTCCACAATGTGGATAAAACGATCGACCAGGTCGGCGCGCGCGGCCTCGTAACGGATCTGGCGCAGATGCGTCATCGCCTTGGCTGTGTAGACCAGGTTGATGCGCTGCCAGGTCGCGAGATCGACGAAGTAGCTGGCCGGCAGATTGCGCTTGCCGTCCTTGGTCGGGGTCAAATAGCCGAGCTGCGGCATCACGTGGGCAATGCTGAGCAGCCGGTCGAAATCCGTACCGCCGATATGGACGCCCCGCCTGGCCAGGATATCGTCCTTGCGGTCCGGCAGTCGGGCACGCTCAGGCGAGACGCGCACGACTGAAAAGTCAGACGTGCCGCCACCCATGTCGATGATCAGCGCCAGCTCCTCGCGCGTCACCCTCTGCTCGTAGTCGAGCGCAGCCGCGATCGGCTCGAACTGGAAGGCGATGTGCTTGAAGCCTTGGGCATGCGCGGCCTTTTCCAGGTCGCTCTGCGCGTTCGCGTCGGCCTGTGGGTCGTCATCGACAAACTGCACCGGACGGCCGAGCACAACGGTCTCGACCAGATCGCCGCCATCGTCTTCAAGCTTCTTCCTGAGATGCCCGAGGAACAGGCCGATGATCTCCATGAAGCCGATCGAGCGCGCCTTGATGCGCGTCTTTTCATGCGCCAGCGAGCTGCCCAGCACGCTCTTCAGCGAGCGCATCAGCCGGCCTTCCACGCTGTCGGTGTAGTTGGCGATGGCCTGGCGGCCGAAACAGATGCGGCCGTCCTCGAAATTGAAGAACACCGCACTGGGCAGCGTGACTTGGCCGCCTTCGAGGGCGACGAGGTGAGGCTGCCCGTTGCGGACCACGCCGACCGTGGAGTTCGAAGTGCCGAAGTCGATGCCGGCGAATGCTGGTCGCAAGGCAGCCTCCTGTCATTGGCGGCGGACAGCGGATCGGCGCTCGCGGGAGACGCGTGCGCTGTGGTTCCGGACGACCGGACGCCTCTGCCGAATTGAATTGTGCGTGCTTGCCCGTTGGGCGGGGAGGTGCGGTCTATAGCATGACGCGGGAAAGGGAAACCCCTTTTGGCCGCTCAATCCTTGCGGAAGATCAGCCTGCCGAGCCAGCCCGTCAGCATGGCCAGCGATATGGCGAAGACGCCATAGAGGAAGGAGTAGTCGTGGGCGACCCGGAAGATCGACTGTTCGAAGCCGGACTTGCGGATTTCGAGTTGGGCCGAGCTCTCCTTGATGAACAGGCCACTCTTGAACAGGAACGCGCGGGCCTTGTGGGTGCCGACCGGTACATTCGGTGCCAGCCTCACGGTGGCGCGGAACAGGTTCTGCGACAGGAACTGCACGCCGCCGACATTCTCGCTGTAGAGGCCGGCCGCGCCCTTGCGCTCGCGCAGCGCCGCGGTGAATTCCTCGATCGTCGCCGGGTTGTCGCCGGCGTCTGCGGGCTGCATATAGAGGTTGGAGGCGCCGAGCGACAGCTGCTTGTAGCTGTTCGGTTCGGTGATGTCCTGCAGCGGCCGCGTCGTCGCCACCGAGTAGGAGACCGGCACGTTCTCGAAGGTTTCGGAGTCCAGATTGACCCAGACGCCGAGCACCCGGTCCTTGCGGCGCACCACCACCGGCTTGGGTGGCCCTTCGAGCACGACGATGACGTCGTAGCGCCCCTGGCGGGCGACCAGCGGGTCGGGGTTTTCCAGTGAACCGAAAATGGTCAGGTCGGCGCCGGAAAAACCGGCGGTGATCGAGACATTGTCGGTGGAGAGACCGATCTGGATGCCTTCCGTCAGCGGCGTCTGTGCCTTCGCCGGCGCGGCAACAAGCAGGGACAGGAGGATGGCGGCTGCGAATGCTTTCGGGCCCGCCATCAGTTGAGGCTCGCGCTGGACAGCGAATAGAGATTGGGCGGGGTGACGAAAAGATCGATCGCCAGCCTGATCGCCACAGCCAGCACCAGCAAGGCCAGCAGCGCCCTGAGCTGCTCGCCACGCAGCCTCTGGCCGGCCTTGGCACCATATTGCGCGCCTGCGACGCCGCCCGCCATCAACAGGAAGGCAAGCACGACGTCGACGGTCTGGTTGGTGGTGGCGTGAACCAGCGTGGTGTAGGCGGACGTGAAGATGATCTGGAACAACGAGGTGCCGATAACGACATTGGTCGGCACCTTGAGCAGATAGATCAGCGCCGGCACCATGATGAAGCCGCCGCCGACACCCATGATCGACGATAGGAAGCCGATGCCGGCACCAAGGCCGAGCACCGGGATGACGCTGACGAAGAGTTTCGACGCCCTGAAGCGCATCTTCAGCGGCAGCCGGTGGATCCAGTTGTGCTGGCCGGATTTCTTCAGCACCGGCGCGGCGCCGCTGCGTGTGGCGCGCAGCGCATTGATGCTTTCGACCAGCATCAGCCCGCCGACCGTGCCGAGCAGCACGACATAGAGCAGCGAGATGAACAGGTCGAGCTGGCCGAGCCGGCGCAGGAAGGCGAAGACATAGATGCCGGCGGTCGAGCCGATGATGCCGCCCGCCAGCAGCACACCGCCGAGCTTGAAGTCGAGCGTGCCCCGCTTCATGTGCGAAAGCACGCCGGAGACGGAAGAGGCGATGACCTGGTTGGCGCCGGTGGCGACCGCGATCGCCGGGGGGATGTTGTAGAAGATCAGGAGCGGCGTGATGAGAAATCCGCCGCCGACGCCGAACATGCCCGACAGGAAGCCCACCGCCGCGCCCATGGCCAGCAGCACGAAGACGTTGACGGAAATTTCCGCAATCGGGAGATAGATGCCCACCCGTCAGTCTCGATCAGTTTGCCTGTCGGCGAATACAGCCGTTCTGGGCAGTCTCGCACCGAAAAGCCAATTTTTCCTTGCACCGGCGCGGTCAAACCCCGCCGCCGCGCCGAAACAAAAAGTATCTCAATCAGTTAACAGGCAAATGTGTGGCAAGAGCGTCGTGGAAACGACGCTTCTCTGTTATTTGCGCGCCAGCAGCGCCCGCACCAGTTTTTCATCGACGGCACCGGTCGCCGGCAGCTTGTTGTCGGTCTGGAAAGCGATGATCGCGTTCTTGGTCTTCTCACCCATGACGCCGTCGGCGCCGCCGGCGTCATAGCCGTTCTTGTTGAGGATGAGCTGGATGTTCTTGACCGCCTTCTTCATGTCGATGCCGGCGGTCGTCTGCGGCGTGCCTTCCTGCCAGGATTCGGGAATGTCGGCCGAATTGGTCGCCGCGTTGAGCGGCTTGGCCTTCCACAGTTCGGTCGCGGCGCGTGCCCGCTCGAGCTGTTCGGGCCGCAGCGCGTTGGCGATCTCGTCGCGCTTGGCGGCAGCGTCCTTGTCGCCGGTCTTGGCGACCAGCGCGAACCATTTGTAGGATTCCTCGAGGTTCTGCTTCATGCCGACGCCCTTGGCGGCGAGGATGCCGAGATTGAACTGGCTGTCCTTGACGCCGAGATCGGCGGCCTCCTGGAACCAGTGCGCGGCCGATTCATTGTCGGTCACGCCATCGGCGGCCATGGCGAACAGCACGGCCAGATTGTGCATGGCGCTGGCATTGCCCTGCTCGGCTGCCAGCTGGTACCAGGTCTTGGATTTCTTGATGTCGCGGGCGACGCCGATGCCCTTCTCATAGAAATTGCCGATGCGGTATTCGGCCGGCGCGAAACCGAGTTCCGCCGATCTCTCGTACCATTTGGCCGCTGCTGCCATGTCTTCCTTGAC
>NZ_PNOT02000072.1 GCF_002879535.1 Mesorhizobium intechi | reverse complement strand
GTCAGAGGCTGCGGCCCATCGCCAGGTATTTCTCGCGGCGCTGTTCGCGGAAATCGGTGTTGGCGCCAGAAAATTCCTTCATCGTCTTGGCAATGAGGTCGCCCGTCGCGGCAATCACCGTTTCGGGCGCGCGCTGGGCGCCGCCCATCGGCTCGGGGATGATGGCGTCGATGATCTTCAGTTCCAGAAGATCCTGCGCAGTGATTTTCATGTTGGTCGCCGCGTCCTTGGAGCGCGTGGTGTCGCGCCACAGGATCGAGGCCGCCCCTTCCGGCGAAATCACCGAATAAATGGCGTGTTCGAGCATGTAGACGCGGTTGGCGGTGGCGATCGCGATGGCGCCGCCCGAACCGCCTTCGCCGATGACTACCGAGATCGACGGCACTTTCAGCGCGAGGCAGGCCGAGGTCGAACGGGCAATGGCTTCGGCCTGGCCACGCTCCTCGGCGCCGACGCCGGGATAGGCGCCCGCCGTGTCGACCAGCGTCAACAGCGGGATATTGAAGCGGTCGGCCAGTTCCATCAGCCGCACCGCCTTGCGGTAGCCTTCCGGGCGCACCGAACCGAAATTGTGCCTCAGTCGGCTGGTCGTGTCCGAGCCCTTCTCCTGGCCGAGGATCGCGACAGGCTCGCCGCGGAAGCGGGCAAAACCGCCAACGATCGCCTGGTCCTCGCCGAAATTGCGGTCGCCGGCGAGCGGCGTGAAGTCGCTGAACAGGCCCTTGATGTAATCGACACAGTGCGGCCTGTCGGAATGGCGGGCCACCTGCACCTTCTGCCAAGGCGTCAGCGCCTTGTAGAGATCGCGCAGGGCGTCGCGCGAGCGCTTCTCCAGCCGGGTGATCTCATCGGCGACATCGACCGCTTCGCCATTCTCGGCAAGCTTCTTGAGCTCGAGGATCTTGAGCTCGAGATCCTGCACCGGCTTTTCGAAATCGAGGTAATTGTACATGCTTGAGCGGACCGATACGTCGGAAGGCAAGGACTGCGGAACCCTTGAAACCAAGGCCCCCGGCGGTGAAATGTCGTCCTCACATAGCGATATGAGGCCTAGTCGGCAAGCGGATGATGATCGTTGACCAGCCGCACCAGCCGCTCCTCCAGCACATGGGTGTAAATCTGTGTCGTCGATATGTCGGCATGGCCGAGCAGCTGCTGCACGGCCCTGAGATCGGCGCCGTTCTGCAGGAGATGGCTGGCGAAAGCATGGCGCAGCACATGCGGCGATATCTTCGCCGAGGCGATGCCCGCCCGTGCCGCCAGCCCTTTCAGGTCGCGGGCAAAGACCTGGCGCGAGAGGTAGCCGCTGTCGGACGCGGCCGGAAACAGGAACGGGCTGTCGGCGAAAGCGGCCACGCTGGCCCGGGCGGCAAGCCAGGCATGCATCGCCACCCGCGCCTTGGATGACAGCGGCACCATGCGTTCCTTGTCACCCTTGCCGCGCACCATGAAGAAACGGTCGTCGCGCTGCGCCACCGTCACCGGCAGGCCGACCAGCTCGGAAACGCGCAGGCCGGTGGCGTAGAGCACTTCGACCAACGCATGCAGGCGCAGCGCGGCCAGCCTGTCACTGTAGCCGAGCCCGGCGTCGCCGGCTTCCACCGCGGCGCGGTCGATCAGCCGGCCGGTCTCGGCCTCGCTCATCGTCTTGGGCAGCGGACGGCCTTTTTTCGGGCTGTCCAGCGTGCCGGTCGGGTCGTCGGTGCGCAGGCCCTCGGCGTAGAGGAATTTGAAGAACTGGCGGATCGCCGACAGTTTGCGCGCCTGCGAGGTCGGCGCGAAGCCGCGCGCTGCGATGTCGTCGAGATAGGCACGGATATCGGCGGCGGCTGCACCGGCAAGCCCGCCATCGATCGCGCTCGAGGCGTCTTCGAGGTCACGCCGGTAGGAGGACAGCGTGTTTTCGGCAGCGCCGCGCTCGGCGCTCATCATTTCCAGGAAGGCCTCGATGCGGGCGGCGCTATTCATCCTCGGGGATCGGTTTTTCTTCTGTCAGTTTTTCTTGGGGTTCAGCTTTTCAGCCGGGATGCGCACGCTCATCTCCGCTTTTTTGGGCTCGACGAACATCACCAACGCGAACATCGTACCATAGGCAATGCCGGCCAGAATCGCGAGGATCACGACAAAGCGAAACAGTGTCGGCATCAATTTTCGCCCGTCTTCTTGTTCTGCGTTTCCAAACCCTGTGCCCTTATGGGACGCCAATCCGACCAATTCAAGGAAGAAGCGGAGGCCTGTCAGCAACTTCCGATGCAGGCATCCTCCGTCCGATATAGGCTTGCCTGTGCTCGGCACGCTTGACGCAAACCGGCTTTTCATGTCGATACGCCGGCAAAGAGGGCCCAAGAAACAGCTGATGAACGCGCACCAGGCAAATCCTCCAGGCGAGAGCCACGCCGCGCTGCTTGGCCGGCTGGGCAGCCGGTCCATCGTCTTTGTCGGCCTTATGGGCGCCGGCAAGACGGCGATCGGACGCAAGGTGGCGACGATGCTGTCGCTGCCTTTCATCGACAGCGACCAGGAGATCGAGAGCGTCTCGCGCATGACCGTGCCGGAGCTGTTCGAACGCTATGGCGAGACCGAGTTCAGGGCCCTGGAGCAGCGTGTCATCCTGCGCGTGCTTGAAAATGGCCCGCAGGTGCTTTCGACCGGCGGCGGCGCCTTCATGAACGCGCAGACGCGCGAAGCCATCGCCGGCCATGGCGTCTCTGTATGGCTGAAGGCCGAGCTCGATCTTCTGATGGACCGGGTTTCGAAGAAGCAGAACCGGCCGCTGTTGAAAAGCGCCGATCCCCGCGCCGTGCTGGAGCGGCTGATGGGCGAGCGCTATCCGGTCTACGCGACATCAGATGTTACGGTGCCGACCCGCGACGACCGCAAGGAGGTCATCGCCGCCGAGGTGCTCGACGCGCTGTGCCGGCATTTCGGCATCGATGAAATTGCAGCGACAGGCGAGATCGAATCGTGAGCGTGGACCAGCCAGTCACCGTCGAAGTCGGCCTTGGCGATCGGGCCTACGACATATTGATCGGCTCCGGCCTTTTGTCGCGCGCCGGCGAGGAGATTTCCCGCCGCCTGCCCGGCACACGCGCTGCTGTCGTCACCGACGAGAATGTCGCCGCCGCGCATCTCGATACGCTGAAGGCAGGGCTCGACAAGGGTGGCATCCAGTCTACCGTGATCACGATGCCGCCCGGCGAGAAGTCCAAGAGCTTTGCCCATCTCGAAGAGGTGGTCGACGGCGTTCTGGCCGCGAGGCTGGAGCGTGGCGACGTCGTCGTCGCGCTGGGCGGCGGCGTCATCGGCGATCTCACCGGTTTTGCCGCCGGCATCGTGCGGCGCGGCATGAATTTCGTGCAGATCCCGACCTCGCTGCTGGCGCAGGTCGATTCGTCGGTCGGAGGGAAAACCGGCATCAACAGCCCGCGCGGCAAAAACCTGGTCGGCGTCTTCCTGCAGCCGAAACTGGTGCTGGCCGACACGGAAGTGCTCGACACGCTGCCGATCCGCGAATTCCGCGCCGGCTACGCCGAACTCGCAAAGTACGGGCTGATCGACCGGCCGGAACTCTTCGCCTGGCTCGAGGCGAACTGGCAAAAAGTGTTCGCTGGCGGGCCCGAGAGGGCGCGGGCGATTGCGGAAGCCTGCCGTGCCAAGGCCGATGTCGTCACCCGCGACGAATTCGAGACCGGCGACAGGGCGCTCCTCAATCTCGGCCACACATTCGGCCATGCGCTCGAAGCCGCCACGCGGTATGACGGCGCCCGGCTCGTCCATGGCGAGGGGGTCGCCATCGGCATGGCGCTGGCGCATCGCTTCTCCTCGCGGCTCAATCTGGCGAGCCCCGACGACGCGGCGCGCGTCGAGACGCATCTGCGGGCGGTTGGCCTGCCGTGGCGGATGGCCGATATTCCGGGTGAATTGCCCGATGCCGAGGCGCTGCTTTCCTTCATCACCCAGGACAAGAAGGTGTCGCGCGGCGCGCTGACCTTCATCCTGACCCGTGGCATCGGCCAGGCTTTTATCGCCAAGGACGTCCCGGCTTCGGAAGTGCTGTCGTTCCTGCGGGAAAACCACCCAGCCAGCCGGAAAGTCGGCTGAAATGGACAATGGCTGGATCGCCGTCGCCGTTCTTGCCATCGTCATCCTGCTGGTCGTTGTCGTGCGCACGCGCCTTCTCGCCATGTTCGGTTACGAGCTGTCGCGCATCGAGCCGCAGCGCTCGAGCCAGGATGAGTTGCGCGGCGCGGTCGACGATTTCCGCCGCGACGGCCAGGTGGTGCGCGAGGATCGCGACCGCATCGGCGGCCTGTTCGACCTCGAAGAGCTCGAAGTCTCCGACATCATGGTCCACCGCACCAATATGCGCTCGGTCAATGCCGACAACGCACCGGAAGCGGTGGTGCGCGAGATCCTGCAGAGCCCGCACACCCGCATGCCGTTGTGGAAGGGCTCGCTCGACAACATTGTCGGCGTGCTGCATGCCAAGGATCTGCTGCGCGCGCTGAACGAAGTCGGCAACGACTTTTCCAAGATCGACGTGATGAAGATCGCCTCGAAGCCCTGGTTCGTGCCCGACACCACGACCTTGCAGGAACAGCTCAACGCCTTCCTGCGCCGCAAGGTGCATTTCGCCGTCGTCGTTGACGAATATGGCGAGGTCGAAGGGCTGGTGACGCTGGAGGACATCATCGAGGAGATCGTCGGCGAGATCGCCGACGAGCACGACATCGACATCCAAGGCGTCAAGCAGGAGGCCGACGGTTCCGTCGTCGTCGACGGCAATGTGCCGATCCGGGACCTGAACCGGGCGCTCGACTGGAACCTGCCGGACGAGGAGGCGACCACGATTGCCGGCCTCGTCATCCACGAGGCGCAGTCGATCCCCGAGGAGAAGCAGGCCTTCACCTTCCACGGCAAGCGCTTCATCGTCATGAAGCGCGACAAGAACCGGATCGCCAGGCTGAGGATCAGGCCCGCCGGCGGCGTCTAAGCGCGTCGCGTTTGAACGGATTCACCGCTTCACGGAAATGGCAAACCGCTCCAACTCCTGTTTGACGCAATTCCGGACGGAAAACCGTTTCACACTTTTCCTGGAATTGCTCTAGAGCTGGTCGATTTGCACCAAGCGCTTGAATCCCGGCAGAGCTGCCAACGCCTCGACGAGATGGTGCGTCGGAACAAATGATGCGGGATCGTCGAAGGGAAAGAGCCATTCGCAGGCCCTGCGAAACGATGCACTGCCGCGAAAGGCGACACCATCCATTCCAATCCTGGTCGGATGCATGTCCCTTATCGTGACCAGTTTCGTTCTCGGTTCGAGCTTTTGCCTGAATTCATCCATGAGGGCTTCTCCGTCGGGGCCGTGGAGCGCCTCGTTGAGCCTGCCGCGCGCTGCAGCGGCGGCATCAAAGCCGTTGTCCTTGTTCCACAGGTTCAGCGCTCTTTGCATCTCCGTTGCAATCCAGGAGATCGTCCCGTTCGAAATGCGGTCTTTGTCCACTTCGGCTGGTGCCGCCAAACCCAGTTCACCTTCAACAAAGTCACCGACAATTCCCCGCTCGTGTCGCAGAGCGGTATTGAAACTTCGAATCGAGATACGCTCTGGTCCGAACAGATTGCTGAGGACATCGACAAATTGAAGCGCGCCTCTCAGAGGTGTGTTCGGTGCGAAATCCAAAGTTTCCTTCAGAAACGCGTCGAAAGAGCCGATATGCCCCCAGCGAACCTTCGACGCCCAACAGGAATATATAAAGCCGATACCATTGCGGACGTAGAGTATGAATCGGTCGATAGGGCCCAGAAAGGATTTCAGCTTGATAAGTTCGGTCAAGTCGAAAGTATTGAAGATCTCAGACGAAATCAGACGGATGGTCTTTGTGGTCGAAAATGGATAACTGAAATTTTCTGCGTTCAGGGAACGAGCTTGGAGCATGCTCGAATAACGTTCGCGCTCGGGGGTAAAAAGGTCGTTTGGACCGGGAGATATACGATGCGTGCTGAGCCAGCACGCCAGTCGATGATGCCCGGTCAGGCTCCCTGTGCCGTCAGGTTCATAGAAGACATTCTGTGCCGCCAGCCACTGGCGACGAGCCGCCAGGAACGCCTGAATCGATGTGGTTCCGGTCTTGTGAAAGCCAGCATGGACGATCGTCGTTGTCATTTATGGCTCTGGAACGTTCTTGCCGGGGCGCCTTGGACTTTGTGAGCAGGCAGATTGTTCATCACCACTATGTCGTCGGGCTGCCAGTCCCTGGCGATTCATATCCACAACGATCCGCATCGCAATCGATTTATCAATGCAGGATGACGGAGCCTCGGCTTGAGCTGAACCTCAACCCATCCCGGCAACATTACCTATCATTCACTGGAACTTCGCGGCGTCCCGGTGCATTTTTGCGCCGGGCGGTCAGGAGAGAATGATGATCGATCGGCGAACCCTGCTCTTGGCGTCCATGGCGGCTTTTCTGCCGACGGGCGTCTCTGCCGCAGATGCGCCTTCTCCCAAAAGCTTCGACTACGGCCCGGCCAAGCTCGACATCTATGCGCCCGACGGCGCAAGCGGGTTGCCCGTGGTCTTCTTCGTCCATGGCGGGGCCTGGGAGTTCGGCAAGCGCAGCCAGGTGGGCGCCAAGCCGGCCTTCCTGCTCGCCAACGGCTTCTGCTTCGTTTCCATCGACTACCGCATGCTGCCGGAGGCCGATGTCGCCACCCAGGCCGACGACGTCGAAAAGGCGTATGCCTATGTCAGCGCAAATATCGCCAAGCATGGCGGCGACCCCAAGCGCATTGTCGGCATGGGCCATTCGGCCGGTTGCCATCTGATTGCGCTGACCGGCATGCGCGGCGGGCTGCCGGGTGTCGCCGGCCTGCTGCTCGACGACACCAGGGCTTATGATCTCGCGGCGCTGGAGAAGAATGGCGGCATGGCGCGGGCCTATGCGCGCGTCTTTTCCGACCCTTCGCAATGGGCGGCACTTTCGCCCGCCAGCTATGTCGATGGCCGCAGGCATCCGCCGACCTTCATCGCGTATTCGGGGGCGTCAGGCCGTGGCGAGGAGTCGAAAGCCTTCGCCGAGCGCCTGCGCGCCGCGGGCACCGAGGTCACGCTGTTCGACGGCAGCGCCTATACGCATATGTCGATCAACAGCGATTTCGGCAGGGATGGCGACGCACTGACCGCCGCCGCCCTGACCTTCCTGAAATCGACGGTCGGCTGATCGCTGTCGACTTCCGCTCGCCCTGTTCCTGTAACTGGATCATGCCAAAGGCAATTGCGGGATATTGCCGGGCGGACGTCCATAGGTGCAATTGCTCCTGATGATTGGGAGAAAAATTGCATGAATGGCGCCGATGTCCTGTGCGACGTGCTGCTGGCCAATGATGTGACGGTCTGCTTTGCCAATCCCGGCACCTCCGAAATGCATTTCGTTGCCGCGCTCGACCGCAAGCCGGAGATGCGCTGCGTGCTCGGCCTGTTCGAAGGCGTGGTGACGGGTGCGGCCGACGGCTATGCGCGCATGACCGACCGCCCGGCCGCGACCTTGCTGCACACCGGCCCTGGCCTGGCCAATGGGCTGGCCAACATGCACAATGCCCGGCGTGCGTTCAGCCCGATGATCAACATCGTCGGCGACCACGCTTCCTATCATTTGCCGCTCGACGCGCCGCTCACCAGCGACATCGAAGGCCTGGCGGCGCCGATGTCCAACTGGGTTCGCCGCATCGCCGGGCCTGCCGATGTCCAGCCGGCCACGGAGGCGGCTTTCCGCGCCTCGCTGACGCCGCCCGGCGTCACGACGCTGATCCTGCCGGCGGATGCCGCCTGGGGCGATGCTGCCCCGGCCTCGCCGGGCAAGGTCGTCCTTCCGCCGCCGCCGGCCGTCGACATGGACGCCGTGCGCGCGACCGCCGCGGCGATCCGTGCGGCTCCGGGGCGTGTCGGGATCACCGTTCGCGGGCGAGCGGCGCGCGCCGATGCGCTCGAGATCGCCGGGCAGATTTCGGCGGCCTGCGATGTCCGGCTGTTCAGCGAGGTCCTGATCGCGCGGATGCAACGCGGGCGCGGACGCGTCGCTCCGGCGCGCATCCCCTATCCGATCGATGCGGCGACGGCTTTGCTGAGCGACATCGACGTGCTGGTGCTGGTCGGCGGCAAGGAGCCGGTCGCCTTCTTCGCCTATCCGGGAAAGCCGGGGCGGCTTGTGCGCGACGATTGCCAGGTGCTGACGCTCGCCGCCCATGGGCAGGACCTGTATGCGGCGCTGGAAGCGCTTCGCGACGAACTCGGCGTCAAACCATCGCAACCGACCGACTTCGCAACCGCTTTTCCCGTCGAGGCTGCGGCGAGCGGCGGGCTGACGGAGGACGCCATTGCGCTGTCGGTGGCGCGCAAACTGCCGGACAATGCGATCGTCTGTGACGAAGCGGTCACTTCGGCCCGGCGTTTCTTTGCTCTGTCGGCCTTTGCCGCGCCGCATGACTACATGATGGGCACCGGCGGATCGATCGGCGGCGGCATCCCGATGGCAACAGGCGCCGCGATCGCCTGTCCCGACCGCAAGGTGATCAATCTGGAGGCCGACGGCAGCGGCATGTACACGGTGCAGGGCCTGTGGACGCAGGCCCGCGAAAATCTCGACGTGGTGACGATCGTCTTCTCCAACCGCACCTACGCGATCCTGCATGGCGAGATGAAGAATGTCGGCGTCAATGCGATCGGCGAGAATGCCAGGCGCATGCTCGACCTCGACCATCCCGCGCTGGACTGGGTGTCTCTGGCCAAGGGCATGGGCGTCGAGGCGGCGCGCGCCGAGACATGCGAACGGTTCGACGCGCTGCTGGACAGTGCCCTGTCACGGCGCGGGCCGTTCCTTATCGAAGCAATGATCTGACCGCGCCGCGGAGGGTGAGGGCGGACTGACCTACCAGCGGGTCTTTTCGCCGGGCGCCGCCGGTTCGATCGCCAATGCATGAACGCCGGCCTTCAGTTCGTCGGCGAGCAGTTCGTTGACGGCGCGGTGTCGGTCGATGCGGCTCATGCCGGCAAAGGTGGAAGAGACGACGCGAACGCGAAAATGCGTCTCGCCTGTGCCGTCATAAGCGCCATGATGGTCCGAGCCGTGGTGATGGTGGCCGGCGTGGAGATGGCTTTCGTTTATGATGACCAGCCGCTCCGGCGAAAACGCCTTGTTGAGCTTGTCTTCCATGGTCGCCTGTATGGACATTGCCGTCTCCGTTCACCACATAGGACTGGCGCGCTAAGCCTCGGGGGCCGCTGCCGCGCAACTAAATCCGCCATTCGCCTGTTTTAAGCCGCGATTCAGCGGTTAGGGCGAGGATCGCGAAAATGTCAATTCTTGTTTCGCATCTGCGAACGCCCCATAAATGGGTGAGATGAAGCCGTATCCCAAATATTTCGAGAAGATTCGCATCCGCCCGGAGAAGGATGCGGAGCTGAAGTCGCACTCGCCGATCTGCCAGTGGGACGGCTGCAAGGAGCCGGGCACCCATCGCGCGCCGGTCGGGCGCATGAAGGAAGGCGAGTATTTCCGCTTCTGCTTCGACCATGTGCGCGAGTACAACAAGGGCTTCAACTACTTCTCCGGCGTACCGGACACCGAGGTCGCGCGCTTCCAGAAGGAAGCCATGACCGGCCACCGGCCAACCTGGAAGATGGGCGTCAACGGTGCCTCGACACGCTCATCGCCCGATATGGCGCAGATGCGCTCCGGCCGCGCCGGCTATTACAACCGCATGCGCGACCCCTTCGACCTGTTCAAGGGGCCGAAAGATCCGCGCGAGGCGCGCGAGCGCAAGGCCAAGCCGCTTGAGGCCAAGGCGCTGGAAACGCTTGGCCTTGATACAAAGGCGACTGGCAAGGATATCAAGGCGCGCTATAAGGAACTGGTGAAACGCCACCATCCCGATGCGAATGGTGGCGACAGAGGTTCGGAAGACCGGTTCCGCGATGTGCTGCAGGCCTATCGCGTGCTCAAACAGGCGGGCCTGTGCTGAGCGACCCTACGGTTCATGTCGCTTTCCAACTTTCATAAGGTTGGAAAAGGCTTTAAGACCGCCCCCGAACAAAATCGATTGCCGGCGAAACGGGACGTTTCGCCCGTGGAGACGTTGAGAGATATGAACAAGGTCGATCGCGACATCGCCAACCTGCCCGACACGACGGTGTCGGTGAAGGATAAATTCGGCTTCGACTCCAAGATGGTGGTGCCGGCCTATTCGGTGACATCGGAACATGTGCCTGACGTCGATCCGGACTATCTGTTCGACAAGGCAACGACGCTGGCGATCCTGGCGGGCTTTGCCTACAACCGCCGCGTCATGGTGTCGGGCTATCACGGCACCGGCAAGTCGACCCATATCGAACAGGTCGCCGCCCGCCTCAACTGGCCCTGCGTGCGCGTCAATCTCGACAGCCATGTCAGCCGTATCGACCTCGTCGGCAAGGACGCGATCGTCGTCAAGGACGGCTTGCAGATCACCGAATTCCGCGACGGCATCCTGCCCTGGGCCTACCAGCACAATGTCGCACTCTGCTTCGACGAATACGATGCCGGCCGTCCGGACGTGATGTTCGTCATCCAGCGCGTGCTGGAATCGTCAGGCCGGCTGACGCTGCTCGACCAGAGCCGGGTCATCCGTCCGCATCCGGCCTTCCGGCTGTTCTCGACCGCCAACACCGTCGGCCTCGGCGACACGACCGGCCTCTATCACGGCACGCAGCAGATCAATCAGGCGCAGATGGACCGCTGGTCGATCGTCACCACGCTGAACTATCTGCCGCACGACAATGAAGTGAACATCGTGTTGGCCAAGGCCAAGCACTATCGCGACAACAAGGGCAAGGACATCGTCAACAAGATGGTGCGCGTCGCCGACATGACGCGCTCGGCCTTTATCAATGGCGACCTGTCGACCGTGATGAGCCCGCGTACCGTCATCACCTGGGCCGAGAACGCCGAGATCTTCGGCAATATCGGCATGGCATTCCGGCTGACCTTCCTCAACAAGTGCGACGAGCTGGAGCGTTCGGTGGTGGCCGAATTCTATCAGCGCGCCTTCGGCGAGGATCTCCCGGAAAGCGCCGCCAACGTGGTGCTGGGGTAAGCAGAGCCTCGATGGCGGGTCCGGGCGACAACACGCGCAACAAGTCGAAGACGGGGTCTGAAGCCGACAGCTTCAAGCGCGCCGTCACCGTCTGCATGCGCGCCATTGCCGGCGACAAGGACATGGAAGTCGGATTCGCCAAGGACAGGCCCGCACTTGCGGGCAGCCGAGCCCGACTGCCCGAACTGCCGAAGAAAGCCTCGAGGACCGACATCGCGATCACCCGCGGCCTCGGCGACTCCATGGCGCTGAAGCGCGCCTGCCACGATGCGCGCATCCACACCAAACTGGCGCCGGAAGGCAAGGCGGCGCGCGCCATCTATGACGCGGTCGAGCAGGCCCGTGTCGAGGCGATCGGCAGCCGTGCCATGCAAGGCGTCGCCGACAATATCGGCTCGATGCTGGAGGACAAATACGCCAAGGCCAACCTTGTCGACGTCAAGGACAAGGCCGACGCGCCGATCGAGGAAGCGCTGGCTCTCATGGTGCGCGAGAAGCTGACCGGCCGGCCGGTACCGAAGAGCGGTGAGCGGCTGGTCGAGCTCTGGCGGCCTTGGGTCGAGGAAAAGGCCAGTGCCGACCTCGACGGCCTGTCGGCCAAGCTTGACGACCAGCAGGCCTTCGCCCGCGTCGTGCGCGAGATGCTCGCCTCCATGGAGATGGCCGAAGAACTCGGCGACGACCAGGAGACGGAAGATTCCGAGGACAATGACGACAACCAGCCGCAAGGCGAGGAGCAGAGCGAGGAGGGCGGGGAAGAGGATTCCGGCTCCGAGCAGTCGCAGTCCGAGGACGCCGAGGCCTCGGCCGATGACGAGCAATCGTCCGAGACCGAGGCGTCCGATGCCACCGCCGACGATCTGTCCGATGACGACGACGCCGACGCCGAAACGCCGGGCGAGGCGCGCCGCAACGACAATCCGTTCGCCAATCTGCCGAAGGAAATCGACTACAAGGTCTACACCACCGCTTTCGACGAGACGGTCGGTGCCGAAGAGCTTTGCGAAGAGGAAGAACTCGACCGGCTGCGCGCCTTCCTCGACAAGCAGCTTGCCAATCTGTCGGGCGTGGTCGGGCGGCTGGCCAACCGGCTGCAGCGCCGGTTGATGGCGCAGCAGAACCGGTCCTGGGATTTCGACCTGGAAGAAGGGTACCTCGACCCGGCGCGGCTGGTGCGCGTGGTCATCGACCCCATGCAGCCGCTGTCCTTCAAGCAGGAACGCGACACCAAGTTCCGCGACACGGTGGTGACGCTGGTGCTGGACAATTCGGGCTCGATGCGCGGCCGGCCGATCACCGTCGCCGCCACTTGCGCCGACATTCTTGCCCGCACGCTGGAACGCTGCGGCGTCTCGGTCGAGATCCTCGGCTTCACCACGCGGGCGTGGAAGGGCGGGCAGGCACGCGAGAAGTGGCTGAAGGACGGCAAGCCGCCGAACCCCGGCCGCCTCAACGACCTGCGCCACATCATCTACAAGTCGGCCGACCATCCGTGGCGGCGGGCGCGGCGCAATCTTGGCCTAATGATGCGTGAAGGCCTGCTCAAGGAAAACATCGACGGCGAGGCGCTGTTGTGGGCGCATAACCGGCTGATCGCCCGGCCCGAACAGCGCAAGATCCTGATGATGATCTCGGACGGCGCGCCGGTCGACGATTCGACGCTTTCGGTGAATCCCGGCAACTATCTCGAACGCCATTTGCGCGCCGTCATCGAACTGATCGAGACGCGCTCGCCGGTGGAACTGCTGGCCATCGGCATCGGCCATGACGTCACGCGCTATTATCGCCGTGCCGTCACCATCGTCGATGCCGAGGAACTGGCCGGTGCCATGACCGAGCAACTGGCCTCGCTGTTTGCCGAGGAAAGCGCGCGCGACACGCGGCGCGGCGGCATGCGGCGCGCCGGATGATCCTTTCGCGCGGCGGGTTTCGGCAAACGCTCTTCGCCGCCATCGCCCTGTTCGCCTGCGTGGCGTCCGCGCCAGCCCGTCCGACCGGCTCGGCGCTGGTTGATCCCATCGAGGTTTCGTCCCGGCCGATCGCCGAGTTCCGCATTGGCCGGACCGACAGGCAGCTCGGTTCGCTGGAATTCGTCGGCGGGCTGGAAATGACCTCGAAATCGCGCGTTTTCGGCGCGCTGTCGGCCTTCCGCTTTCTGAAAGCGGGCAGCGATTTCATCGGCGTGGCCGACACCGGCTACTGGTTCTTCGGCACCGTGGCCCGCGACGCCGACAGGCGACCCGTGGGCATCCAGAACTTCCACATGCAGCAGATGGTCGACCAGAGCGGTCAGCCGATCGACGAGAAATGGGAGGTCGACGCCGAAGGCCTCGCGGTCAAGGACGGCCTCGCCACAGTCGGTTTCGAGCGCAACCACCGCGTGGCCCAGTTCAGGATCGACCCGCAGAACATGAAGGCGCCGGACCGGCAGCTGGATTTCCTGGTGCCGGCGCGGGAGCTGCGCCAGAATCGCGGCTTCGAGACCGTCACCCATGCCAATCTCAACGGCCAGCATCAGGGCGGTCTGGTCGTGGTGTCGGAGAAAAGCCTCGACAGGGCCGGCAACATCTATGCCGCCATCATCGAAGGGCCGCACAAGGGCGTCTTCACCGTCAAGCGCAACGGCGACTTCGACATCACCGACGGCGCCTTCCTGCCGAACGGCGACCTTTTGCTGCTGGAACGCAGTTTCACCATGGCGGGCGGGCTCAAGATGCGGCTTCGGCGCATCTATGGCGAGAGTGTCGAGAAGGGCGCCGTCGCCGACGGACCCGTGCTGCTGGACGCCGACATGGGCTACCAGATCGACAATATGGAAGGTCTCGACGTCTGGACGCGCGATGACGGGGCGGTGATGGTGTCGCTGATCTCCGACGACAACCACTCGATCCTGCAGCGCAACCTCTACCTGGAATTCATCCTGCACCAGGACTGAGCGGCGCTTCAGCCGCGAACCCGACGGCGGGTTCGATTTGGCTGGACGCATTGACCGCCATGACTCGATTTGCGTTCCTCGAAAACACTTTAGTCCAGACTTGACAATCGGCATCGCCGCCGCAATACTCAAGTCCATGCTTAACTATTCCGAGATCGACAGCATCCTTCGGGCTCTTGTCGAGCCAACGCGGCGCCAGATTCTTGAGCGGTTGACCCGCGGACCGGCCACGGTCAGCCAGCTGGCGGCACCGTTCGGAATGACCTTCGCTGCCGTCTTGCAGCATCTGCAGGTACTGGAGGCCTGCGGGCTGATCCGCAGCGAAAAGATCGGGCGGGTGCGCACCTGCAGGATCGAACCGGGCGGGCTCGCTCCGCTCGCCGACTGGATCACCGAACGCCGCATACCGGCGGAGCGCCACCTCGACCGGCTTGGCCAGATCCTGGCCGAGCCAGACCCATCACCAAGAAGCCAATCCCCCACGAAGAACCAGGAAAAGGACGAACAGCCATGAGCCAAACCGCCCCCATCAAGGACCAGCAATCCGTCGTCCATTCCACATTCTCGATCGAGCGGACCTATCCGCAATCGCCGGCCAGGGTCTTCCACGCCTTCGCCGACAAGGCAACGGTGCGGCGCTGGCGGGTGGAAGGCGATGGTTTCACCATCGCCGAATTCAGCTTCGATTTCCGTGTCGGCGGCGGCGAGGTGTCGCGATTCAGCTATGGCGGCGGCCCGGAGGTCAGACTCGACGCCCAGTTCCAGGACATCGTTCCGGATCAGCGCATCGTGTTTTCCTACCGGATGGCAATAGGGCCGCAGCCGATGTCGGCATCGCTGACCACGGTTGAGCTGACACCTTCGGGTGAGGGGACGAGGCTGACCTATACCGAGCAGGGCGCCTTCTTCGATGGTGTCGATTCCGCCAAAGGGCGGGAGGAGGGGACGCGCGGGCTGCTGGAGGCGCTTGAAGCGGAACTCCAGAGGTCAAAAGCCTAACACTGCCCGGCGACGGCTTCGGTCAGGAGCCGTTGGTGGCGATCCAGATGACATGGCGCGCGCCGCGCTTGCCGTTGGCGCGCGTGTTGACCTCCTCCACGGCGAAGCCTGCCTGCTCCAGCCGCCGCGTGAAGCCGCTGTCGGGCCCTTGCGACCAGACCGCCAGTACACCACCCGGCCTGAGGGCGGTGCGTGCGGCGCCGAGGCCTGCGACGCTGTAGAGGGCGTCATTGCCCTTATGGACGATGCCTTCGGGGCCGTTGTCGACGTCGAGCAGGATGGCGTCCCAGGCCGCGGACGCAGACCGGATCAATTGCCCGACATCGGTCTCCTGGATGGCGATGCGGGGGTCGTCTAGACAGCCGCCGAACACCTCAGCCATCGGGCCACGTGCCCAGGCGACGACCGCCGGCACCAGTTCCGCGACGACGATGCCGGCATCCTTGCCGAGTTCGGTCAGAGCGGCGCGCAATGTAAAACCCATGCCGAGCCCTCCGATCAGGATCCTCGGCTGGCGATGGCCCGCAATCCTTTGGCAGGACAGTTTCGCCAGCGCTTGCTCGGAGCCGCTGAGGCGGCTGTTCATCAGTTCGTTGGTGCCGAGCATGATCGAGAATTCGCTGCCGCGCCGCTTGAGGCGAAGTTCCTGGGCACCATCCCCGGTCATTGCCGAATCGAGGTGAACCCAGGGGATCATGGTTTAGACGGCCAGCGCCGGCTGGCTCCAGCGAGCGGCGAGCAGCCGGTAGGGGATCAGGGCGACCACCGCGATGATCAGCTTCACCGAGAGGTCGCCCAGCGCCCAGGAAACCCAGCGCATGGCCTCGACATGGAAGACGCCCATCAGCGGCGCCGTCTCGAGCGCGAAACTGTCGTTCGGGCCCGCAAAAGCGAACGCGGCCGAGAAAGCGACGGTGAAGAACACCGTGGTGTCGAAGACCGACCCGACCAGCGTGCCGACGATCGGAGCCCGCCACCAGCTCTGCCGGCGCAGTCGGTTGAAAACGGTAACGTCGAGCAGTTGCGCGGACAGGAACGCTGCGCCTGAAGCGGCCGCGATGCGGACCAGCCGGTCGGCCGCGGTCTCGAATTCGATCAGGCCATGGCGGAACAGGAAGGGCGGGACGAGGATCGAGCAGACCACCGCCGTCATGAAGCCGACGAAGACGATGCGGCGGGCCACGGCAGGGCCATAGCGGCGGTTGGCGAGGTCGGTGACCAGGAAGGAGAAGGGATAGGTGAACGCCCCCCAGGTCAGCAGGTCAGCCAGCGACAGGCCGCTGACCTGGCCCTGCATCGGGAACTGCACGAGGACGTTCGACGCCACGACGACAAGCGCCATGGCGGCCACGAAGGGCAGATATCGCGAGAAGGAAGTCATTTTTTTATCCTGGGTAATGGAACCAGCGGAGCATCATGCCCATCGGGGCCGTGCTCGCTTCGAAGTCGAGCACCAGATGTCGGACCCTTGCGGATCCATCCGATGCCCCAAGCCAACAAGTTGGCCCGGGCGGTCCCCCGCCTTTATCCGATGTTAGGCAGCGACCTGTTCGGCCAGCTTCTTGGCGATCTGCTTCTTCAGCAGGCGCGCGCGCTGCGAAAGCTCCTTGACGTCGGCCTTGGCCAGGAAGGCGTCGAGGCCGCCGCGATGTTCCACCGAACGCAGCGCGTTGGCCGAAATGCGCAGGCGCACATTCTGGTTCAGCGCTTCCGAGATCAGCGTCACATTGACGAGGTTCGGCAGGAAACGACGCTTGGTCTTGTTGTTGGCGTGGCTCACATTGTTGCCGGTCTGGACTGCCTTGGCAGTGAGTTCGCAGGTGCGGGACATAGTTCTAACCTTCAGTTCTCTCGGGACCTGCCAAACCTTTGTGCCCACGCCGGGTGGCGCGCGGTTCTGGTCAGGCGGCCTTATGGAAAAAGTTGGCGTTCCATAGTTGCATTTCACCGGGGCGTCAAGCTCCGGCTTCGCCACGGAAGCGCCCGGCATTTCATATTAAGGCCGGATTTCATCTTATAAGCGGTCTCATAGGGACATGCCATGCCGGAGTCGCCCGCCTCCGGCCGAAAATCAAGGATGCGATCCCGCCATGCTTCGCCCGTCTCACGCGCTTGTTGCCGTGCTTGCCATCGCATTGCCGTCCGCCGCGTCGGCTGCCTCGCCGCAGTCCTTCAAGGGTGAGTACACGGTGTCGTTCCTTGGTCTCTCGATCGCGAGATCGACCTTTTCCAGCCATTACGAGAACGGCGCCTACGCGATCGAAGGTAGCGTGACTGCCGCGGGCCTCGCCAAATTGTTCGACGACACGCGCGGCACGATCTCGTCCAAGGGCACGATTTCCGGCAAGAAAATGGTGCCCCAGGCGTTCCGTGCCGACTATACCTCCGGCAAGAAGGTGTCGGCGATCGACATTCGCTTTGCCAACGGCGCTGTCACCTCGACGCAGGTCATCCCGCCGCCTGGCAAGCGCGACCCCAACGACTGGGTGCCGGTCGGCGCCGGCGACCTGGCATCGGTACTCGATCCGATGGCCGCCACCGTCATCCACGCCGACAGCCTCGACAAGGTCTGCGGCCGCACGGTCAAGTTCTATGATGGCGAGATGCGCGCCGACCTGACGCTGACCTACAATTCGAAAGGCACCATCTCGGTGCCGGGCTACAAGGGCGACACCATCACCTGCCGGATGGGTTTCGAGCCGGTGGCCGGATATCGCAAGGGCCGCAAGGCGCTGAACTATCTCAGGAACAAAAGCCGGATGATGGTGACGTTTGCACCGCTCGGCCAAACCGGCGTATATGCGCCGATCCACGCTACGGTAGGGACCCAGATCGGTCCGCTGACCATAAGCGCGAGACGGTTCGAAGCAGTCGAGTAATCTACGCAATTTCGGGACGACCACCGCCACGCGGTTTCCAGAGATTGCGGTGGGCGCGTCGGCGCGCCCGGGGGGGCAGGAATGGCGCGCGCAACACTGATCGGTTTTTCGGCGGTCGCCATGTGGGCGCTCCTGGCGCTGCTCACCGATGCGTCCGGCAAGGTGCCGCCGTTCCTTTTGTCGGCGATCACCTTCTCGATCGGCACCGGCGTCGGCCTTGTGGCGCGGTTGTTCATGCCGGCCGCCGAGAAGAGCCAGAAAATACCGCCGCAGGTCTGGCTGATCGGTATTGCCGGCCTGTTCGGCTACCACTTTTTCTATTTCACCGCGCTGCGCAACGCACCGGCGGTCGAAGCCAGCCTGATCGCCTATCTATGGCCGCTGCTGATCGTGCTCGGCTCCGCGCTTATGCCGGGCGAAAAACTGGCGTGGAACCATGTCGTCGGCGCGTTGCTCGGCCTGGCCGGCACGGTGCTGATCATCACCAAGGGCGGGGGGCTGGCCTTCGATGCGCGCTACGCCTTCGGCTACGCGATGGCGGCCGTCTGCGCCCTGCTTTGGTCGTCCTATTCGCTGCTGTCACGGCGCTCTCCCTCGGTGCCGACCAGCATCGTCACCTGGTTCTGCGCAGCGACCGCCGTGCTGTCGCTCGTCTGCCATCTGGCGCTGGAACAAACCGTACTGCCAAATGGCGCGAGCCAGTGGCTGGCGGTGCTCGGGCTTGGCCTGATGCCGGTGGGTGCGGCCTTCTATGCGTGGGACATCGGGGTCAAGCGCGGCAACATTCAGGTGCTGGGTGCGGCAAGCTATGCGGCGCCGTTGCTCTCGACGCTGGTGCTGATTGCGGCCGGCGTTGCCGAGCCTTCGTTGCGCATTCTCGCCGCCTGCGTGCTCATCACCGTCGGCGCGGCCCTGGCGGCGA
This sequence comes from Mesorhizobium intechi, assembly GCF_002879535.1. Classification (GTDB taxonomy): domain Bacteria; phylum Pseudomonadota; class Alphaproteobacteria; order Rhizobiales; family Rhizobiaceae; genus Mesorhizobium; species Mesorhizobium intechi. The sequence goes on along the minus strand of NZ_PNOT02000072.1, from coordinate 10,007 downwards.
AGTCGCTGTTCCTGCGCAAGCCGACCCAAGCCGAGAGCGAAGCCAGGGCATCCGAAAGCGGCGCCGCGGCATGACGATGCCATTTGCCGGCGGCATCGACGCCAATGCCAATGCGACGCTGATCTTCTCGCTGGTGGCGGCGGTGATCTATGCCTTCACGCTGGGCATGCCGCCGAGCCTTGCGCGCTCCGCGGCCAAGACGCTCGCGGTCGCGATGCTTGCCGTGCTTTCGGCACTGCAAGGCGGCCCGCTGCTGTTGGTCGCGGCTCTTGCGCTCAGCGCGGTGGGAGACGCGTTCCTGTCGCGCGACGGCGAAAAGGCATTTCTCGGTGGGCTTGCTAGCTTCCTTGTCGCCCACATCGTCTACATCGCGTTGTTCCTGCGCAGCGGTGGCGGGGTGGGACTGCTTGGCGCCGAGCCCTGGCGCGGGGCGATCGCGCTGGCACTGGCGGTGTTCGTCACGATCATGCTGGCCGCGCTCTGGCGCCGCGTTGGCCCGGGCCTGCGCGCGCCGATCACCATCTATGTCGTGGCAATCCTGGCGATGGGCGTGGCGGCGTTGACCACCAACAGCGTCTGGGTCATCGGCGGCGCGGTGCTGTTCATGGCGTCGGACGGGCTGCTGGCCACGGAGAAATTCCTGGTCGCGGCCATCTCGCCGCATCGCGCGTGGATGCGTTTGGCCGTCTGGGTGCTGTACTACACAGCCCAGCTTGGGATTACGCTGGGTTTCCTGCTGGGGTAGGCTGCCAGCCGGGCACTGCCAGTTCGAAGGCGGCGAAATCAAAACCCGGCGCGACCGTACAGCCGACCAGTGTCCATTCGCCCAGGCTACGCGCCGATTGCCACCAGCCCGCCGGAACGACGATCTGCGGCCGTTCGCCGGCCGCCAGGCCGATGCCGAGCACTTGCTCAATGACGGCACCGCCTTCTTCCCACATCGACAGCGCCAGCGGCGCACCGGCGTGGAAATGCCAGACCTCGGCTGCGTCCTTGACCCGATGCCAGGCCGAAAGCTGGTGCTGTTCCAGCAGGAAATAGATGGCGGTCGAATGGCCGCGCGCTCCGCCGGCCCCGTCACGAAAGGTTTCCGCGTACCAGCCGCCTTCCGGATGCGGCTTCAGTCCAAGTGTCGCGATGATTTCTGCTGCGCTGGTCATCGGTCGGAGCTGATCAGAAATTGTCCTTGCGCTTGCGGATCTCGGCGAACACCTCGGCATCCCCGGCCTTTTCCATGCCGAGATGCTTGCGGATCGCCGGATCGTGCCAGCGCAGGAAGGGGTTGGTCGACAGTTCCTCGCCGATCGTCGTCGGCAGTGTCGGCTTGCTGTCGACCCGCAGCGCCTCGATCCTGGCGGCGCGCTCCTTCAAGGCCGAATTGGTGGGATCGACGGTCAGCGCGAAACGGGCGTTGGCGAGCGTGTATTCATGGCCGCAATAGATTGTCGTCGCGGCGGGAAGCGCTGCGAGTTTCCGCAGCGATTCATACATCACCGGCGGCTTGCATTCGAACAGCCGTCCACAGCCCAGCGCAAACAGCGTGTCGGCGGTGAAGGCCACCTGCGATGCCGGCAGATGGTAGGAGACATGGCCGGCGGTATGGCCGGGTGTGGCGATCACCTCGATGCGCTCGTCGCCGAGATGAAGGACGGAGCCCTCCTCGACGGTCTCGTCGATGCCGGGGATCTTGGCCTTTTCCGCCTCCGGGCCGACGATGCGCAGCTTGAAGCGCTCCTTCAGCGCCAGATTGGCCTCGACGTGGTCCATATGATGATGCGTGGTCAGGATCATCGTCGGCGTCCAGCCGGTGCGCTTGATCGCGGCCAGGATCGGCGCTTCCTCGGGCGCGTCGATGATCGCCGTCTGCCCGCTTTTGGGGTCATGCACCAGCACGCCGAAATTGTCCGTGCGGCACATGAATTGTTCGATTTCGACCGCCATCGCGTCTCTCCTTTTGTCGCCGCAGACATAGGGCGCCAGAGCGCGGATGTCATCCACGGGATGACGAATGTCATTCCCGGGGATGACGAATGTCGTCGCAATGTGTCAGCCGCCTCGGGGCCTTTTGTTGAAACCGGCTGATATCACGGCTACATCCCTGACATGCATTCCGACATCGTCGACCTTCGCTCCTTCTATTCGACAACGCTTGGCCGGTTCGCCGAGCGTTCGATCACCATGGCGCTGTCGTCGATATGGGCTGCTGTCCCCAATGAACGCTTGGTCGGGCTCGGCTATACCTTGCCCTGGCTGGAGCGTTTCGGGTCCGATGCCGAGCGGGTCTTCGCCTTCATGCCGGCGACGCAGGGCGCCGTGGTCTGGCCGGCGACCGGGCCGACGGCAACGGCTTTGGTCTTCGACGAGGAACTGCCGCTGGTCGATTCCTGCATCGACCGCATGCTGCTCGTCCATTCGCTCGAACATGTCGAAAATCCGCGCGAGACGCTGAATGAGATCTGGCGGGTGCTGTCGCCGGCGGGGCGCGTCGTCATCGTCGTGCCCAACCGGCGCGGTGTCTGGGCGCGCTTCGAACATACACCGTTCGGCAACGGCCGGCCGTTCTCGCGCGGGCAGCTGACGGAACTGCTGCGGGAGGCGAATTTCACGCCCGCCGCCTGGTCAGATGCGCTGTTCTTCCCGCCATCGCGGCGGCGCTTCATGATGCGCTTCCACAATGTGCTGGAGCGCGCCGGCCGGCGGCTGTGGCCGATCTTTTCCGGCGTCATCGTCGTCGAGGCGCAGAAGCGGCTCTATCAGGGCGTGCCGGTCGCCCAGCGCGCCTCGCGCCGTGTCTTCGTGCCGGTGCTGTCGCCACACGGCGCGACGCGGCTCGGTCGCCGGGCCGAGGCGACAGGCGCGGCCATGCCGTCTCGCCAGGTGAAACCTTCGTGATCATGCTAGAAACACGCGCGGCGCGTCCTTTCTCGGCCCATCTGTCGTGGTGAACTCGCAATCTGCCTGATATGCGGATGCCGTCATCATCCGGTTTCAGCATCGCACCTGAACGCAAGGACCTCTGACATGGCTGATCAACTTGACAATCAGGCCACCGTTCAGCCGGTCGCCGTCGAGGCCAGCAGCCTGCGTGATCAGGTTGCGACGATCAGACGGGCGCTGGTGGTGTCGCCGGTTCGCAAATGGCTGCTGTGGACGTCGGTCGGCATCATGGCCGTCATCATCGCGACCTCGATCGGCCAGGTCCTGCTCAACCGCTGGAACCAGCCCTTCTACGATGCGCTGGCGCGCCGCGATATGGCGGCCTTCCTGCACCAGCTCCTCGTCTTTGCCATGATCGCCGGCGGGCTGCTGGTGCTCAATATCGGCCAGACCTGGCTCAACCAGATGATCCGGCTGAAGTTGCGCGAGGCGCTGACGCTCGACCTGATCGACCAGTGGATGCGGCCGGTGCGCGCCTTCCGGCTGGCCAATGCCGGCGCCATCGGCGTCAATCCCGACCAGCGCATGCAGCAGGATGCGGCGCATCTGTCCGACCTGTCGACCGATCTCGGCGTCGGGCTCTTGCAATCGCTCATCCTGCTCGTGTCCTTCGTCGGCGTGTTGTGGGAACTGTCTTCGGGCTTCGTCTTCCACATCAACGGCTGGTCGTTGGCCGTACCGGGCTACATGGTCTGGGCGGCGTTCCTGTATGCCGGCACCGCCTCCTGGCTGAGCTGGCTGGTCGGCCGGCCTCTCATCAAGCTGAACAGCGACCGCTACACACGAGAGGCGGAGCTGCGCTCCTCGATGGTGCGCGTCAACGAGAATGTCGATGCCATCGCACTGTACCATGGCGAAGCCGACGCCAAGCAGCGGCTCGAGCTCGACCTCGGCACGGTGCTGGGCGCGATGCGGCGCATCTATACCGCGCAGATCAACCTGTCCTGGGTGACCGATACCTATGGCTGGATCACCGTCGTGGCGCCGATCCTGGTTGCCTCGCCCGTCTATTTCTCGGGCGATATCAGCTTTGGCGGGCTGATGATGGCGGTCGGCGCCTTCAACCAGGTCCATTCCTCGCTGCGCTGGTTCATCAACAATATCGGCAGCATCGCCGATTGGCGGGCCACGCTGATGCGCGTCGCCGACTTCCGCATCGCGCTAGATGAAACCGATGTGCTGCACGACACCGAAAGGCGCATCACCTTCGATCAGAACGCCAATGGCAGTCTGACGTTCGAGCAGCTCCAGGTGGCCTCGCCGGAGGGCTGTACAAAACTCTCCGAGCAGCATGTCGAAATCCGCGCCGGCGATCGCGTGATGATCACCGGGGAGCCCGGCGCCGGCAAGACGCTGTTCTTCCGCGCCATTGCCGGGCTCTGGCCCTGGGGCAGCGGGAAAATCGGCCTGCCGGCCGGAGAAACCCTCATCTTCGTGCCACGCGTGCCGTATTTGCCGGCCGGCACGTTGCGCGAGGTGCTCAATCACGCCAACGGGCATGCGCCCGCGAGCGACGCCGAGATCGCGACGGTGCTGGCCGAGGTTGGCCTGGAACGGCTGTCGTCCTCGCTCGATCGCGTCGGGCGCTGGGACCATGAATTGGGCGATGACGAACAGCGCTTGCTGGGCGTGGCCAGGCTCGCCTTGCGGCAGCCGAAATGGGTGATCATCGACGAAGCCATGGACGCGTTCGACGGCCCGTCGCTGCGGCGGGTGCTGGCGATGCTGGAAAAGCATCTGAAGGGCGCCACGATCATCAACATCGGGCGCGGGCAGCACAATATCCAGTTCTTTCCGCGCGGCCTGACGATCGTCAAGGATTCCGGTGCGCCAGCGCTGAAACCTGCCCACGTCAGGGCCGGCGCCATCGATCCGCCGCCGGTCGCGGTTCGCCGCAAGAAGTAGGATCGTTTCGCGCAGTCTCGCAGCAAGCTTTATTTCGCCGCGATCGCGAAGGAAGATCTCCCCGAGAAACAAAACCTGGCGGTGGCGATGCTTGATGGTCTGCGCCTGCTTGCCTGTCTTGCCTGTGCCCAGCCAACGTCGGTTGCCTCGCCATCCGGTGCGCTGGCTGTGGACGTCGAGTTGGTGTTGGCGGTCGATATCTCCCTGTCGATGGACGAGAAGGAATTCGCCCTGCAACGCGCCGGCTATGTCGAGGCGCTACGCCATCCCGACTTCATCCAAGCCGTCCGGTCCGGCAATACCGGCCGCATCGCGATTGCCTATTTCGAATGGGCCGGCACGGTGCGCGACGACGCTGTCATCGACTGGCAGATCATCGATGGCGCGCAAAGCGCCAACCGTTTTGCCGACAAGGTGGCGGCGCGCCCGTTCCGGAGTTTTCGCGGCACCTCGATTTCCACGGCAATTGCCTTCGGCACAGGGCTGCTCGGCAGGACAAATTTCGCCGGTGAGCGCAGCGTCATCGATATATCGGGCGACGGCCCCAACAATATCGGGCCGCCGGTCACCGCCACGCGCGATGCGGCAATCGCAAAAGGCATCGTCATCAACGGGCTGCCGATCCTGATCAATCCATCGCCCACCTTCAGGCATCTCGACCAGTATTACGCGCAGTGCGTGACTGGTGGCCCCGGATCTTTCGTGCTGCCCATCTACTCGGCTGCCGAATTTTCCAGCGCCATTCGGCGCAAGCTGATCCTCGAGGTGAGCGGTATTCAGGACAAGGCCAGGATCATCCCCGTCGACGCGGACGCGCCGATCGACTGCCTGCAAGGCGAACGCGACAGGCGGCTCCTGTCGGATCCGTATTTTCCGGAACTCGACCGGTGAAATTGCGCAAGAGCGCCCGCGGCCGGCCGTCGAGGCGTCGATTCCATTACCTCAGGCATAATCGTTTTGCCATCGCCGCTCCGGCAGATTGCCCTTGCGAGGCCGGTTGGTCGGTCTCGATGCAAAGGGAGCTACGTCATGACCGCTTACGCTATCGCCCATATGCGCCAAGTCACGATGGGTCCGCAGATCGTCGAGTATCTGCACAAGATCGATGCCACGCTGGAGCCTTTCGGCGGCCGTTTCCTGGTCCATGGCGGCGATGTGGAGGTGATCGAGAACGACTGGCCGGGCAACCTCATCATCATCGAATTTCCCGACCGGCGGCATGTGCGCGAATGGTATGATTCGCCTGCCTATCAGGCGATCCTTTCACTGCGCACCGATAATTCGGACTCCGACGTGGTCTTTGCCGACGGCGTCGAACATCCGCACAAGGCGACGGATGTCCTGGGCTAGATGTGCCTTATCGTTTCAGCAGAAACACCGCCTGCTGGCCAAAGAAGTTCCAGAACCACCAGGGCATGGATAGGCCGATCTTCTGGCCGGCGGCGTCGAGCGCGGTCGCCTTTTCCACCGTCGCGCCAAGCTCTTCGCACAAGTTGACGAAGTCGCGGATGGTGCAGAAGTGGATGTTGGGGGTGTCGTACCAGGAATAAGGCAGGTCCTGCGTCACCGGCATGCGGCCTTTGACGAACAACGAGAGACGCACCCGCCAATGGCCGAAATTGGGGAAGGAGACGATCGCCCGGTTGCCGATGCGCAGCAACTCGTCGAGCACCAGCTTCGGGTTGCGCGTCGCCTGCAAGGTCTGCGACAGGACGACGAAGTCAAAACCCTTGTCGGGATAGAATTCGAGATCCTTGTCGGCATCGCCCTGGATGACGGAGAGGCCGCGCGCCACGCATTCGTTGACGCCGCGCTGCGACAGTTCCAGTCCGCGGCCGTCGACCTGCTTGGTGTCCTGCAGCAATTCAAGCAGCGAGCCGTCGCCCGAACCGACGTCGAGCACGCGGGACTGCGGCGGGATGAGGTTGGCGACGACCTCGAGGTCGACGCGCTGGCTGCCGTTGACGCTCATGATGTCATCTCCCTTGCGGCGCATGATCCCGATCCTGAAAGCCTGCAGGTTTCCGGGGTCATGCGCTTAGCCCTCTCGCCCGCGCCGCGGAACCGATAAAGCCGTTGATGGCGGCGAACAGTTCGGGCTCGTCGAGCAGGAAGGCGTCGTGGCCGCGATCGGTCTCGATCTCGACGAAGGACACCGAGGCACCGGCGGCGTTGAGCGCGTGCACGATGGAGCGGCTTTCTTCCGTCGGAAACAGCCAGTCCGATGTGAACGATACCAAGCAAAAGCGGGTCTTGGTGCCGGCGAAGGCGTCCGCCAGCCTACCGCCGTGGTCGGCGGCGAGGTCGAAATAATCCATGGACCGCGTCATGTAGAGATAGGAATTGGCGTCGAAGCGGTCGACGAAGGTCATGCCTTGGTGGCGCAGATAGCTTTCGATCTGGAAATCGGCGTCGAAGCCGAACGTCAGGTGGTCGCGATCCTGCAAGTTGCGGCCGAATTTTCGATGCAGGGCGGCTTCGGAGAGATAGGTGATGTGGGCGGCCATGCGTGCCACCGCCAGGCCTTTTTCCGGGCGCTTGCCGTGTTCGAAATATTTGCCGCCGTGCCAGTCCGGATCGGCCATGACGGCCTGCCGGCCGACCTCGTGGAAGGCGATGTTCTGCGAGGAATGGCGCGCGCCGGTGGCAATCGGCAGCGCCGAAAAGACACGTTCGGGATAGCTCGACGCCCATTGCAGCACCTGCATGCCGCCCATCGAGCCGCCGAGCACGCAGAACAGTTTCTCGATGCCGAAATGGTCTATCAGCATCTGCTGCGCCCGCACCATGTCGCGGATGGTGATGACAGGCAGGTCGAGCCCATAGGGCTTGCCGGTGGCGGGGTTGGTCGAAGCTGGCCCGGTGGAGCCCAGGCAGCCGCCGATGACGTTGGAGCAGATGACGAAGAAGCGATTGGTGTCGATGATCCTGCCGGGGCCGACCAGCACTTCCCACCAGCCGGGCTTGCCGGTCACCGGATTGGTGTTGGCGACATGCTGGTCGCCGGTCAGCGCATGGCAGACGAGGATGGCATTGGAGCGGGCGTCGTTCAGCGTGCCATAGGTCTGGTATGCGATCTGGAACGGCGACAGCAGCGTGCCGGCGTCGAGCTTGAGCGGCTTGTCCGACCCGAAGCGCAGCACCGGGCTCGACGGCTGGTCGGCCTCGTTGTTGGTCTTTCCTGCGCGCAGAGCGGCCATTCTCGTCTCACCTGCTGCATCATACCTGGCGAAAAATCGCCGTCGATGCGTCCGTCCGGCCGGCCGCGGACAATAAAAAACCGGCATTGCCTTTGCAAAGCCGGTTACGTCACGCAAACGGCCCTTTAGCGAATTGTTTAACGTGGCTGCAAGCCGACCGGCCAAATCACCACGGAACTGTTGCTGCCCTTCTAGAACTCGCCCGCCCTGCCGTCAATGCCGACATCTGGGTAGACGGTTGGCCCCGCTGCCACCTCTCGACATTGCGCGCCGTGGCTTGTATTTCCGCAGCGGCCTCGCATGGAGGCTTTCTCGACGGATTTTACGACATGACGCAGACACCGGACAAGGCACGTCCAACCCCGCGCGCGGGCATAATGGACATTGACGCCTATGTGCCGGGCAAGAGCGCCGCACCCGCCGGTGTCGCCAAGGTCTACAAGCTGTCGTCGAACGAGAACCCGCTTGGCCCGTCGCCGAAGGCGATCGAGGCAGCGCGTGAAGTCGCCGCCAGGCTCGACATCTATCCCGATGGCACCGCCAGACGGCTGCGCGAGGCGATCGCGGAAGTGCATGGCCTCAACGCGCAGAACATCATCTGCTCCAACGGCTCCGACGAGATCCTCGGCCTGCTGGCGCAGACCTATCTCGCACCCGGCGACGAGGCCATATTCACCGAACACGCCTTCATGGTCTACAAGATCTACATCCAGTCGGCCGGGGCTGCGCCGATCGCGGTCAGGGAGACCGACGAGCGCGCTGACATCGATGCGATATTGGCTGCCGTCACGCCGCGCACGAAAATCGTGTTCCTCGCCAATCCGAACAATCCGACCGGCACCTATGTGCCGTTCCAGGAGGTGCGCCGGTTGCATGCCGGCCTGCCCAAACATGTGCTGCTGGTGCTCGACGCGGCCTATGCCGAATATGTCCGACGCAACGATTATGAAGCCGGCATCGAACTGGTCGGCAGCACCGAGAATGTGGTCATGACCCGCACCTTCTCCAAGATCGGCCTCGGCGGCGCGCGGATCGGCTGGATGTATGCGCCCATGCATATCGTCGATGCGATCAATCGCGTGCGCGGTCCCTTCAACGTCAATGCGACGGCGATCGAGGCCGGCATCGCCGCAATCCGCGACCGCGCCCATGTCGAGCGCAGCGTGGCGCATAACGAGACCTGGCTGACCTGGCTGGGCCAGGAGATGACCGGCCTCGGGCTGCGGGTGACGCCCAGCGTCGGCAATTTCCTGCTCATTCATTTTCCCGACGATCAGAAGCATTCGGCGGCCGCGGCGGACGACTATCTGACCGCGCGCGGCTATATCCTGAGGCGCGTTTCCGGCTACGGGTTTCCCAACGCGCTGCGCATGACCGTTGGCACGGAAGAGGCCAATCGCGGCGTCGTCGCCGCGCTCACGACATTCCTGAAAAGCTAGAACGCCCGAAAAGCAGGAACACCATGACATCACCGATGTTTGAAAAGATCGCGCTGGTCGGCATCGGCCTGATAGGGTCGTCGCTGGCCCGCGTCATCCGCCGCGAGGGCCTTGCCGGCCACGTTGCCATCTCGACCCGCAGCGCCGCGACGCTGAAGCGGGCGGAGGAACTTGGACTGGGCGATTCCTACACGACGGATGCGAAGGAGGCAGTCCGCGACGCCGACCTGGTGATCGTCTCGGTGCCGGTCGGCTCGTCCGGCGCGGTGGCTGAGGAGATCGCGCCGGCGCTGAAGAAGGGCGCCATCCTCACCGACGTCGGCTCGACCAAGGCCTCGGTCATCGCGCAGATGCAGCCGCATGTCCCTGATGACGTTCATTTCATTCCAGGCCATCCGCTGGCGGGCACGGAAAAATCCGGACCGGATGCCGGTTTCGCCGATCTGTTCGACAATCGCTGGTGCATCTTCACGCCGCTGCCGGGCACCGATCCGGACGCGCTTGAGAGGCTGTCGGAATTCTGGCG
>NZ_PNOT02000266.1 GCF_002879535.1 Mesorhizobium intechi | reverse complement strand
CTCGGGTTGCGTGTCGGCCAATTCTGATTGGACGCCGCGTTTCTTGCGGCCCTTTCTACAGACATGATGATTGAGTGTCGGCATGAGTGAATCGATTGCGGCCCTGCCGATGTATGATTGGCCCGAAGTGCGCGGCGAAGTAGATTCGCAGTGGGCGCAACTGCGTGACGCGTTTCGGCAAGAGGGTGTCGACGCGCCACAAACCATCGTGCGTCGCAACGGCGATCTGCCGCCGGTGCCGGATGGTATCCGTGATGCCCAGGGGGCGGCGATCGCGCCGGATCCAGCGTCATTGTCCCCGGATGAACTCGATTATCACGAGCTCTGGCTACATCCGGCGCTGCTGTTTGCGCAGACCTGCTGGGGGCCGATGGAACTCGGCCTATCGAGCCATGTGCAAGTGGTCGGCCAGCCAAGCTATGACGGCTATGAAGGTGGGCAGGGCGAGCTCTATTCCAGCGCTCTGGTGATGCGGACGGGCGAAGGGCCGGAGGTTCACTCGCCCGCGGATGGCAAGGCCGTGCTGCCGTTCGACCTGCTCCGCGGAAAGCGCTTCACCTTCAACAACCTGGATTCAATGTCGGGCATGATCGGCCTGACGCGCGACTTGCAGGCGGCCGGCGAAAGCCTCGATATTTTCTCGTCGCGCAGCGAAAGCGGCGGTCATCGCACGTCGATCGTCACTGTTGCCGAGGGCAGGGCGGATGTCGCCGCGATCGACTGCGAGAGCTGGGCGTTGGCGCAGCGTTTCGAGCCGGCGGCGGGCAAGGTTGTGATCGTCGGCTGGACGGAACGCCGCAAGGGACTGCCCTTCATTACTGCCAGGACGACGCCGGAAAATACGGTCCGGGCAATGCGCGAAGCCCTCGCCGGGCTAGCCGAGCAGCCTCGCATCCAGCGGGAAGGTTGAAAGCTGCTCGTTGCCGGTTTCGGTGATCAGGATCTGCTCCTCGATCTTGACGCCCTCGCGGCCGCCGAGCCTGCCGATATAGCTTTCCACGCAAAGCACCATGCCCGCTTCGAGAACGCCGTCGGGCGTATCTGGCGTCCAGTCGCTGGCGTGCGGCAACGTTGGATACTCGTCGGCCAGGCCGATGCCGTGGTAGAGCACCCCGTAGCGGGTCGGGAAGCAGTCGCCCGGCGGCACCGCCGAACGTTCGACAAGTTCGCGGAACGAGATGCCGGGCTGCATCAATTGCGTGTTGTGTTCGATCTGGTCGGCGGCGATGCGGAACAGGTCGCGCTGTTCGTTGGTCGGCTTGGCGTCGCCGCAAAGCCAGGTGCGCGACAGGTCGGCGCAGAAGCCGTAGGGGCCGATCAGGTCGGTGTCGAAGGCGACGAGGTCGCCGGCTTCGATGATGCGCGACGAGCACTCCTGGAACCACGGATTGGTGCGCGGGCCTGACGCCAGAAGGCGCGTCTCGATCCACTCGCCGCCGCGCGCGATGTTGCTGCGGTGCAGTTCGGCCCACAACTCGTTCTCGGATATGCCGGGCTGCAGAGCCTGCTCCATCTCGCCCATGGCCGCCTCGCAGGCAACGATGGCGCGGCGCATGGCGAGGATTTCGTCCGGTGACTTGATCAGCCGGGCATTCTCCATCACCGCTTCGCCATCGCCGATGGAGATGCCGAGACGCGCGAGTTCTTCGACGCCTTCCGGATTGATGTGATCGACCGCTATGCGGCTGTTGCCGCCGCCATGTTCCCCGACCAGACCAGCAATGCCGGCGGCCCAGCGACGGACTTTCTGCTCCGTGAGTTCGCCGCCATAGAGATACATCCAGGAGACCGCCGGACGCACCTCGTCGACGACGCCGGAATGGTCGGACAGGTGCTCGCAAGAGAAATAGTCGAACAGCACCACCGGACCCTCGGTGGCGACGAAACAATGCCGAGTCGGGTTGTGCGCCACCCACAGCTGCATATTGGTGCTGTCGGTGGCGTAGCGGATGTTGACGGGGTCGTAGAGAAGGGCGCCGGCATAGCCGCGCCGCTTCAGTTCGGCGCGGATGCGCTCGAGCCGGTATTGGCGCATAGCCGGGAGATCGGGGGCGGCAATGCCCGCCGCAGCCCATTCCGCTTCAGCCTGGACGCCATAGCCCAACACATGCTGGTTGAGCGACGCCGCCTTCTGGCGGGAGGCTTCGCGCAGCGCCTCGATCGAGCCGGGCTCGAACGGCATGATCTTGCGATGGCGACCGAAGCTGCCCTTTGGCGCCGCGCTGTCCATGGCTGAACCTCAGGTCCGCATCTTCTCGCCGCTCGGATCGAAAGGCGCCTCGACATTGATGCGCGCCGGGCGGCGATGCCCGAGAATCTCGATCTCGAAAAGGCCGGCGCTCTCGTCCTCGGCCAGTGCTGCCGGCACATAGCCCTGCGCCATCGACTTCTGGACATGGTGGGCATAGCCCCCCGAGGTGATCCAGCCGACCACGCGCCAGTCGCCGTCGACGATGCCGCGCACGGCGGACGCGCCTTCGGCAGCCTTGGAGCCACGCACTTCCTTGCCCTTGTCGTCGAAGCGCGGCGCGCCGTAGCCATGCGGCTTTTCGACGGTGCCGTAATCCTTGCTGACCTTGGCCCAGATCGGCTCGTCGCCCATGACATCGGCATCGGCCGCGTCGACGATGAAGGAGACACGGCGCAGCTTAGGGCCTTCCGCCTGTTCCTTGGCAGCGGCGTCGCGGCCGATGAAATCGTTCTTCTCGAGCTTGACGAAGCGATCCATCGACCCTTCGAACGGGCCGTAGATCGGCCGCAACTCGCGGAACCAGGTCGGGAAGTTCTTTTCCAGGCGCATCGACAGCAGCGCGCGCATGCCGAAATCGACCAGGCCGAACTCCTCGCCGGCGTCCTTGATGGCCTTGTACACCAGCCGCTGATAGGCCGGCGCCATCCAGATCTCGTAGCCGAGATCGCCGGTATAGGTGATGCGGTTGACCATGCAGGGGGCGCCGCCGACCGCCATCTCGCGGAAATCCATGAAGCGGAAGGCCTTGGTCGAGATGTCGACGTCGACCAGCTTCTGCAAGAGATCACGCGACTTTGGTCCGGCGATCGACAGGCCGACCAGCGTCTGGTCGAAACGGTGGATGCGCACCGAACCGTCCTTTGGCAGGTGCTTCTCGAACCAGCGCATATGGTATTTCTGCGCGGCCGACGAACCCCAGATCATGAAGCGGTCTTCGCCGGCTTTGGCGATGGTGAAGTCGCCGATGAGCTTGCCGAATTCGTTGATCATCGGGGTGAGCACGATACGGCCGGTCTTCGGCATCCGGTTGGTCATGAGCCGGTTGAGGAACTCTTCAGCGCCGGGTCCAGACACTTCGTACTTGGCGAAGTTGGCGATTTCGGTGACGCCGACGCGCTCGCGCGTAGCGCGCACTTCCTCACCGATCGGGCCAAAATCGTTGGAGCGGTGGAACGAGACGATGTCCTTGGGTTCCTTGCCATTCGGCGCGAACCACAGGGGGGTTTCCAGACCCCAAGAGTCGCCCATGACGGCGTTGTTGGCGAGCATCGTGTCGTAGAGCGGCGTGGTCTGCGCCGGGCGTGCGGCCGGCAGTTCCTCGTTGGGGAAGCGGATGGAGAAGCGGCGCGAATAGTTTTCGCGAACCTTGGCGTTGGTGTAGCGCAGGCCGGCCCATTCGCCGAAGCGGGCGACATCCATGCCCCAGACGTCGAAGCCGGGATCGCCATGCACCATCCAGTTCGACAAAGCGAGGCCGACGCCGCCGCCCTGGCTGAAACCGGCCATGACGGCGCAGGCGCACCAGAAATTGGTCAGGCCCTGCACCGGACCGACCAGCGGGTTACCGTCGAGCGCGAAGGTGAAGGGGCCGTTGATGATCTGCTTGATGCCGGCCTTCTCGATGCCGGGAAAATGCTTGAAGCCGATTTCCAGCGACGGCGCGATGCGGTCGAGATCCGGCGGCAGCAATTCATGGCCGAAATCCCACGGCGTGATGACCGGCGACCACGGCTTGCAGGCTTTCTCATAGGTGCCGAGCAGGATGCCGTTGCGCTCCTGGCGGGTGTAGATCTCGCCCTTGAAGTCGAGCACGCCGATCATCTCGCGGCCGGTCGACTTGTTGAACTCCTCGACCTCCGGCATCGGCTCGGTGAGGAGGTACATATGCTCCATCGCCAGAACCGGCAGTTCGACGCCGACCATGCGGCCGATCTCACGCGCCCACAGGCCGCCGCAATTGACGACATGCTCGGCGTGGACCGTGCCCTGTTCGGTGACGACGTTCCAGGTGCCGTCGGGCTGCTGCGTGAGATCGACGACGCGATTGCGCAGCACGATCTCGGCGCCGAGTTTCTTCGCCGCCTTGGAGTAGGCGATGGTGGTGCCGGACGGGTCGAGATGGCCTTCGACCGGATCCCACATGGCGCCGACGAAATTCTTCTCGTCCATCAGCGGAAACATCGCCTTGGCTTCGGACGGCGTGATCAGCTCGGTGTCCATGCCGAGATAGCGGCCCTTGGCGTGGGCAAGGCGCAGGAAATCCATGCGCTCGGGTGTATCGGCCATCATCACGCCGCCGGTCAGGTGCAGCGAGCAGGACTGGCCGGATATCTCCTCGATCTCCTTGTAGAGCTGCACGGTGTAGGCCTGCAGCTTGGCAACGTTGGGGTCGCCGTTAAGCGTATGGAACCCGCCCGCCGCGTGCCAAGACGAGCCGGAGGTCAGCTCCGAGCGCTCGATCAGCATGATGTCGGTCCAGCCGGCCTTGGCCAGGTGATAGAGCACCGAGCAGCCGACGACGCCGCCGCCGATGACAACCGCTTTTACATGGGATTTCATGAAGATAGGTCCGTTTTTGGGTAAATTGAATCAGAGGTTCTGGTCGCGGGCGTCGCGAGGCCCGCCAAGCACGATCAAAAATCGGTCGGCGCGCCGCCTTCGGCCGTACGCTTCTGGACGAAGTCGTTGAGTTCCTCGCGGATCGCCGGGTCCATGTAGGGTTCTTCGTAGGACGCCAGTCGTTCCTTCCAGACCTTGTTGGCCTTTTCCAGCGCCGTCGGCGAGCCGGCTTCCGCCCAGGTCTCGAAATTGCGCCAGTCGGAAATGATGGGCGAATAGAAGGCGGTCTTGTAACGGTCCTGGGTGTGCTGGGTGCCGAAGAAATGGCCGCCGGGGCCGACCGACTGTATGGCGTCGAAGCCGAGCGCGTCGTCGGACAGGTCGAGCGGGGTTAGGAACTCGGCCACCATCTGCAACAGGTCGATATCGAGAATGGTTTTCTCGTAGGAGCAGCGTAGGCCACCCTCGAGCCAGCCGGCGGCATGCATCATCAGATTGCCACCGCCCTGGATGGCACCCCACAGAGAGAACACGCTCTCATAGGCCGCCTGCGCGTCGACCGTGTTGGCGGCGCAAGTGTTGGAGGTGCGGTAGGGGATCTTGTAGCGGCGGGCAAGCTGGCCGCCAACAAGCTGCGCCTTCATATATTCGGGCGTGCCGAAGGCCGGTGATCCCGACTTCATGTCGACATTGGAGGTGAAGCCGCCATAGCCGACAGGCGCGCCCTTGCGAACCATCTGGGCAAAGGCGATGCCGGACAGCGCCTCGGCATTCTGCTGCACCAGCGCGCCGGCAATGGTGACCGGCGCCATCGCCCCCGACAGGGTGAAGGGCGTGACGACAACGACCTGGCCCTTGCTCGACATCTGGATGATGCCTTCCATCATGGGCACGTCGAGCTTGAGGGGCGAATTGGTGTTGATGATGGTGAAGACGGACGGTTCCTCGAGCAGTTGCTCGTGGCTGACGCCGCGCGCGATCCTGGCGATCTCGATGCCGTCGACATTGCGCTCCTTGCCGAGCGAGTAGATGTGGAACACCTTATCGGTCAGCGTGGCGAGGTCCCGGATGCATTCGAGGTGGCGCACCGACGGATGGATATCGGTCGGCTCTACCGGATAGCCGCCCGTGCAGTTCAGGATGTTGTGCATCTGCGCCAGGCGCAGGAAATTGCGGTAGTCGGCCTGGTTGCCGGGCCGGCGCCCGCGGTCGATGTCGGAGCAGTTGGGCGCCGACGCCATCATCGAGATGATCAGATTGTCGCCGCCAAAGCGCACATCATGAGCAGGGTTGCGGGCATGGATGGTGAATTCCGGCGGACAGTGTGAGATGAGTTCGAGGATCATGTCGCTGTCGAAGCGTACCCGCTCCGAGCCTTCGCGCACGTCGGCGCCATGCGCCTTCATGATGCGGCGGGCTTCGTCGTGCAGGACGTCGACGCCGATTTCCCTGAGCACGCGCAAGGAGGCGAGGTGGATCGATTCCAACTCGTCGTCCGACACCAGCCTGGTCGGAGCCAGCGGGTTCTTCAACTGGCGGAAAGCCGGCTGCTCGAAGGCGACCGAGCCGCCGGCGCGCTTTCCGGCGCGGCCGCCACGGCGGGCACGGTCAGGCGCCAGAGCCGGTTCTAGGGGATGCAGGGCGGCGGTCATGATGGTCCTCGTAGGATGCGGATAGCGGGCGGCATAATGGACCGGCGACCCGCCAGCCATTGCGGAGGCGGCGACCACTAGGGCGAGGGAAGCGACATGCCTGAACGGCAGCCGGGCAGCTGTGACCCGCCTGATCACCGTCCCGTTGGTGCAAGCGGATTTCCCCGTCCGGCTCTTCCTTTCCCCTGGTCGAACCGGTAGCTGGTGAGGCCTGCCGGCCGCATGGCCGGCACCTCACCTGGAATGACGGAATGGTCGCAACCAGCTCGAGCGAAGGCGAAGCGGGAACGCAGTGGGCAGCGCTCGCCGGCGTCACCGCCGCACTTGCCATGTTCGGCGCCGCGCAAGGGCTGAGCTCGCCGCTGTTCACGCTCCTGATGCAGAAGCAAGGCATGTCGCCCGGGCTGATCGGCCTGTCGGCGGCGATGATGCCGCTCGGCCTGATCCTGTCGGCCTCGTTCGTGCCGGCGGCGGTGCGGCTGGTCGGCGCGCGCAACCTGGCGGTCGGCTGCTCGCTGATCGGCGCGCTGTGCTTCCTTAGCATCGGCTATCTGCAGAACTGGGTGGCCTGGTACGTCATCCGCTTCATCATCGGCGTCGTCATCAATCCGCTTTATATCCTCGGTGAGGTCTGGGCGCTGTCGCTGGCGCCGCCTTCGCGGCGCGGCCGGGTGATGGGCGTGTTCAACACGCTGATGGGCGCCGGCTATGCGGCCGGACCCTTCACCTTGACCTTCATTGGCACGTCGGGCTGGGCCCCCTTCAGCGTTGGCGTCGGGGGCTTCGTGCTTTGCGCTGTCATCCTGCGCCTTGTGTCCTCGAAGCTTACCGGGTTCGAGGATGACGGGCAGCCCGCCGGCAGCTTTATCGGCTTCGCCCGGTTGGCGCCGGCGCTGCTGCTGGCTGTGCTGGTCTCGGCCGCCGTCCAGCAAAGCTCCTATGCGCTTGTCCCGGTCTTCGGCGCCGGCTATGGCCTGCCGGAAGCTGTGCTCGCGGCGCTGGTGATGGCGCTGTCGCTCGGTAACATCCTGCTGCAGATCCCGCTCGGCCTGCTTGCGGAGCGGTTCGGCGGCCGCCCGATGATCGTAGCCTGCGCGGTGGCGACGGCAATCTGCGCGGCGCTGCTGCCGCTGCTAATCGGCACGCCGCTGATCTGGGGCGTGCTGCTTGTCATGGGCGCGGTCGGCTACGGCGTCTATACGATGGCATTGGTCGAACTCGGCAGCCGCTTCAAGGGCACGCTGCTCGTCACCGGCAATGCGGCCTTCGCCCTGCTGTGGGGGGTTGGCGGCATTGTCGGCCCGCCGGGTGCCGGCCTGCTGATGCAAGGCATCGGCCCGCTCGGCCTGCCCGTGGTGATCGCCGGTCTCGATGCGATTCTGGTCGTCTTCGCCTTGTACCGCTCCTCGAAACGTCAAGCCTCCTGACATGGACCTGGCTGGAGCAAACGCTTTCCGCCGGCGGGGCTTACCGCTGTTTGGCCTAACCGTTAATCCTGCCGGGCATCAACGGTAGGACCATGGCCGCGGCGGATTCGAAAACTGGCGAAGGGATGCAATGGGCGGCGATCACCGGCGTGATCGCCACCGTCTCGGTGTTCGCCATCGCGCAGGGTCTGTCCTATCCCCTGCTGAGCTTCACCCTGCAGCGCCAGGGCATCTCGCCGGCGATGATCGGCCTGTCGGCTGCGATGACGCCGATCGGCTTCATCGTCTCGTCGCCGCTGATCCCGGGGCTGGCGCGGCGGTTCGGGGCAGGGCGCACGGCGCTTACTTGCGCCGCGCTCTCGGCCGTCGTGCTGGCGCTGGTCGGCTGGACGCAGAATGTCTATCTGTGGTTTCCGCTGCGCTTCCTGATCGGCGTGGTGACCAACCCGCTCTATGTCTTGAGCGAAATCTGGGTGATTGCCCTTGCGCCGCCGGCCAGGCGCGGGCGCATCATGGGCGTCTATTCGACGATCATTTCGGCCGGATTCGCGGCCGGCCCGCTCTGCCTGCTTGCCGTCGGTACGCAGGGATGGCCGCCCTTCCTCGTCGGTATTTGCGCCTTCGTGCTGTGCGGCATCTGCCTGGCTTCGGTGCTGCCGCGTTTGCCCAAGGTGGACGAGGCCGGGAATCGGGTTTCCGTCCTGGGCTTCGTACCGATGGCGTGGCTGCTTCTGTTGGCGGTCATCGTGGCCGCGGGTTTCGAACAGGGGGCGCTGGCCTTGCTGCCGGTCTATGGCATCCACTATGGTATCGCGGAAGCCCGCATGTCGGCGCTGCTGTCGATGATGATCGCCGGCAACATTGCCATGCAGGTGCCGCTCGGCCTGCTGGCGGAGAAGCTGACCGCGCGCCTGGTGCGGCTTGCCTGTGTTTCCTTGACCGTGCTCGGATGCGTGCTGTTGCCGCTTCTCATCGAAACACCGCTGATCTGGCCAATGATCTTCGTCTGGGGCGCGGTCTCCTACGGTATCTACACGATGTCGATCATCGAGCTTGGCGAGCGTTTCACCGGCTCGACACTGGTCGCCGGCAACGCCGCCTTCTCCCTGATGTGGGGCGTCGGCGGCATAGCCGTGCCGCCGCTGGCCGGCAGCGCCATGGATATACTGGGTGCCGGAGGCTTGCCGATCACGCTTGGCCTGATGTGCCTGGTGTTGGCGGTTGCGAGCCTCGCCGGTCGCGGGACGGCCTGAATCCTTGGCGTGGGTGCCGTAACTCTTGAATATCGGACGCGGCATGTCGATGTTGCATGCCGAAGCATGCCTATCGGAGATTCCATGACCAAGCCTATTGCCAAGCCAGAAGCCGGTAACACGGATCCTTTCCTCTGGCTGGAGGACAGGACCAGCAAACAGTCGCTCGACTGGGTGCATGGCCAGAACGAAATCGCGGTTGGCGAATTGCAGGGTGATCCTTCGTATCAGGCGGCGTTCCAGACGGCACTCGACCTGATGACGGCCGAGGACAATATCGCCGTCGGCGCGGCAATCGCCGGCCATGTCTACAATTTCTGGCAGGACAAGACCAATGCGCTCGGCCTATGGCGCCGCACGACGGTCGCTTCCTACAAGACCGAGAAGCCGGTCTGGGAAACAATAATCGATTTCGACCAGCTTGCGGCGAAGGAGGGGATAAAATGGGTGTTCAGCGGCGCCAGCCGGCTCTACCCGGACTTCAGCCGCTGCCTGCTCTCGATGTCGCCGGACGGCGGCGACGCCAGCGAGATGCGCGAATTCGACATTGAAACCAGATCGTTCATCGAGGGCGGGTTCCGTGCGCCGGCTTCCAAGTCGGGTTTCGGCTGGCTGGACAAGGACACGGTCATCGTCTCGGCGGCCTTCGAGGAATCCGACAAGACCGAGTCCGGCTATCCGCGTGTGATCAAGCTCTGGAAACGCGGCGCCAGGCTCGAGGACGCAACTCCGATTTTTGAGGCGCAGAAAGACGATCTCGCCGCCGGCGCGGGCGTCGAATTCGACGGCGACAAGCGTCACGTGTTTTTGGCGCGGGCAATTAATTTCTTCGCCTCGCACAGTTTCCTGCATCTCCCGTCCGGCGAGAACAGGCGCATTCCGCTGCCCGACGACGCCACCGATACATCGCTTTTCAAGGACCAGCTGGTGTTCGGGGTGCGCACGCCATGGACGGCGCCGGATGGCACGGTGTGCGAGCCGGACGGGCTCTATTCGCTCGATTTCGCCCACTGGATCGAAACGGGCAGTTTGGGCGCCATCGAGACCCTGCTGGCGCCGGCGCATCGCGTGTCCATCGCCGGGCTCGCCAGAACGCAGGACCGGCTGTTCATCAGCCTGATGGACAATGTGCGCGGCAAGGTTCTCGTCTGCGAGCGCAGGGATGGCGCCTGGTCGCTGAAGCCGGTCGCGTTGCCCGAGAACGGCACAGTCGGCATCAGCCATGCCGAGCATTTCGGCTCCAGCGTCTCCTTCTCCTTCACCGATTTCCTGACGCCAAGCTCGATCATCTGGTCGGATGACGATGGCGAGACGCTCGCCACGGTGAAGTCGCAGCCGGCGCGCTTCGATGCCGCGCCGCTGATCTCGGAGCAATTCGAGGCGCGCTCGAAGGATGGCACGATGATCCCTTATTTCGTCGTCCGGCGGCGCGACCAGAATGGGCCGGTGCCGACGCTGCTCTATGGTTATGGCGGCTTCGAAGTGCCGCTCTTGCCGGGCTACGCCGGCGTGCGCGGCAGGTTGTGGCTGGAGAAGGGCAATGCCTATGTGCAGGCCTGCATTCGCGGCGGTGGCGAGTTCGGCCCGGCCTGGCACCAGGCGGCGCTGAAAGGCAATCGCCAGAATGGTTTTGACGACTTCGCCGCGGTGGCGGAGGACGTCGTCAGGCGCGGCATCGCGACAGCAAGCTCGCTCGGCATCCAGGGCGGCTCGAATGGCGGCCTGCTGACCGGCGTTTCGCTGACGCAGCGCCCGGAATTGTTCGGCGGCGTCATCATCGAGGTGCCGCTGCTCGACATGCTGCGCTACACCGAATTGCCGCCCGGCGCCTCATGGATGGCCGAGTATGGCGATCCTTCGAGGCCCGAAGACGCCAGATGGCTCGCCGCCTATTCGCCCTACCAGCACGTCAAGGCGGGTGCTGCCTATCCGCCGGTGCTGCTGACGACCTCGACCGCCGACGACCGCGTCCATCCCGGCCATGCCCGCAAGATGGCGGCCCGCCTGCAGGAGGCCGGCCATGACAGGACCCTGTTCTTCGAGGAGACCGAAGGCGGGCACGGAGGACGGGGCGATCGGCGACCCCAGGCGGCGCAGACGGCGATGAAATATGTGTTCCTGCAGCGGGCACTGAGCGCCAAGGCCTAGAAGATTCCGTCATGGGCCAAGCAAAGGGTGGTTCACCTCGGCCAGCCTTTGCTCTAAGGTGCCCTGCATGGCTCCCGCTATGACCTTTGTCTGCACGTTCGGAGTCGCGGTGACACCGTCACCGCGCACGCTGCATGCGGAGCTTTTGCGGCTGTGCGCCCGCATCGGTTATTCACCGCCCATCAGCCTCTGATGCATTCGCCCCGGCTCCAGCCGGACTGAATCCAGAGGAAAGAACCAGACATGACCTATCAGAATTATTCGCTGAAGCAGCTTCAGCAGATCGACGCCGCGCATCACCTCCACCCCTTCACCGACCACAAGGAATTGCGCGAGGCGGGTTCGCGCATCATCACCCACGCCAATGGTCCGTTCATCTACGATTCCGAAGGAGCGGAGCTGCTCGACGGCATGGCCGGCCTGTGGTGCGTCAACATCGGCTATGGCCGCGACGAACTGGCCGAGGCCGCCTATGCTCAGATGAAGGAACTGCCGTACTACAATTCCTTCTTCAAATGCTCGACGCCGACGCCGGTGCTGTTGTCCAAGAAGCTGGCCGAGATCGCGCCGAAGAACGTCAACCAGGTATTCTACGGCTCCTCCGGCTCGGAATCCAACGACACCGCCTTGCGTCTTGTCCGCCACTACTGGGTGATCGAGGGCAAGCCCGAGAAGAACCGCGTCATCTCGCGCAAGATGGCCTATCACGGCTCGACCATCGCCGGCACCTCGCTCGGCGGCATGGACGCCATGCACAAGCAGCTCAACGGAGCGGTGCCCAACATCGTGCATGTGATGATGCCCTATGCCTATGAGCTGGCTCTGCCAGGCGAGAGCGATCATGATTTCGGCCTGCGCGCGGCCAAATCGGTAGAGGATGCCATCCTCGAGGCCGGCGCCGACAAGGTCGCGGCCTTCATCGGCGAGCCGGTGATGGGAGCGGGCGGCGTCAAGATTCCGCCGGCGAGCTACTGGCCTGAGGTGCAGCGCATCTGCCGCAAATACGATGTGCTGCTGATGCTCGACGAGGTCATCACCGGCTATGGCCGCACCGGCGAGTGGTTCGCGGCCCAGACCTTCGGCATCGAACCGGACACCATCACCACGGCCAAGGCGCTGACCTCGGGCTATCAGCCGCTGTCGGCACTGCTGGTCGGCGACCGCATTGCCTCGACGCTGGTCGAGAAGGGCGGCGAGTTCAACCACGGCTACACCTATTCCGGCCACCCGGTGGCCTGTGCCGTGGCCTTGAAGAACCTGGAAATCATCGAGCGGGAAGGCCTCGTCGACCGTGTCAGGAACGAAACCGGACCCTATTTTGCCAAGGCCTTGCAGGAACGCGTCGCCGGGCATGAACTGGTCGGCGAGGTGCGTTCGATCGGGCTGATGGGCGCGATCGAGATCGTCAAGGACAAGGCGACCAAGGAACGGTTCCTGCCGTCGGGAAGTGCCGCGGTGACGGTGCGCGACCATGCCATCGCCAACGGCATGATGCTACGCGCCACCGGCGACACGATGATCCTGTCACCGCCGCTGATCTGGACCCGCGACACGATCGACATGGCCTGCGAACGGATCGGCAAGGCGCTGGATCTGGCGCAGGCCGATCTGCGCAAGCGGTAGGACGAACCTTCACCGGGCGTTTCTCCAGGGAAACGCCCGGCTCGAGAAACATACTGCCCGCGGGGAACAAACTTCATCCTCCGCGCGTAGTGTGGGGCAGCAGCCATCCGGCCGCGACAAGGGTTCGTCTCCATGAGAAAAAACGGCAAGAGCCGACGCGCGCAAAATGCAGCCAGCATCCGTGCCGACCTGATGCTGGCGCCGATGGTGGTGATGATGCGCCTGCCGTTGATGGCGATGGACGCCGGCAGCAGCCAGCCCTGGGGCGCCGAAACCGTGCGTGCGGTGAACGAGAAGACCGCGGCAATCGCCGAGGGGGCGTTCGCGGCGCAAATGTCCTTCCTGCAGTCGGCATCGCGATTCTGGCCGGAACTCCTTTCCGGCCGCACGCCGTCGCTGTTCAACGGCGTCGCGGCGGAACGCTCGATCAGCGCCGCGCTCAAGCCCGCCAGCCGCGCGGTGAAGGCGAATTTTCACCGGCTGTCGTCGAAGGCTTGAAACAGACCTGTCGCACTTTGATTTTGCGTATCGCCGAGATCGTGGGCTAGAATCAATCGGTATACGCACCGATGGGGGACATCATGGCCGGACAACCGCTCAACCAGCCGGCTGAAATCCCGGCCGAGCTCGACCGCTGGAATTGGGGTGCCTTCTTCCTCAACTGGATCTGGGGCATCGGCAACAGCACGTTCATTGCGCTGCTGGCACTGATCCCGGTCGTTAATCTCGTCATGATCTTCGTGCTCGGCGCACGCGGCAGCCGCTGGGCCTGGCAGAACCGGACCTGGCGCGACGCGGAGCAGTTCCGCAAGACGCAGCGCAACTGGGCAATCGCCGGCCTTGCTGTCTGGGTGCTCAGTATCGGGGGCTGTGCGACGGCGGTCGGCAGCATCCCCTTCATGTTCAAAGGCAGTGACGCCTACCGCATGACCATGGACGCCGTGCGTTCCGACACCCGCGTCAAGGCTGCCATCGGCGACGACGTGGCCGACAATTTCTGGGTCGGCGGCCATCTCAACGTCGGTGCGAATGGCACGGGCGACGCCCAGTTCAGCATTCCCGTCCACGGCGCCAAGGGCAAAGCCACCGTGTTTTCCCATCTGGTTCGCAACGCCGGCACGTGGAGCATGCGTTTGCTCGTGGTCAGGGTGGATGAGGTGGATGCGCCGATCGTGCTGATCAACGAAGATCATGTCCCAATCCCGAACGCTGCGATCGGAATATAGATATCGGCCTGGAGTGGCGTGGCAGAAATGCAAAAACCGCGCTCCATCGGGAACGCGGCTTTGCCAGATACGCATGGCGTTTCGCTACGCAAACACTTGGCGAAACTTACGGGCTCCGGTACGCGAGACCTGATCCGGAGCGCCGGGCGGATGCGATATGTCCGCCTCGCATTCCGTTTTATAGGGACATCGTTACCGCAGAGTTATCGAGAGCTTAAGCAAATCTAAATTTGCGGTTCTTCTGCCGGGTTGATCCGGAAAAACCCATCAAATCCGCTGGCTAAGCCGGGTCACCCCTGAGAAATTTAATTATGCCGGAGAAATCGGCGCCGCCATGCCCCTGGGCATTGAACAGGGCGTAGAGCTGTGCCGCCTCGGCGCCAAGTGGGGTCACCGCGCCCGCGCTCTGTGCGGCTTCCTGGGACAATTTCAGGTCTTTCAGCATAAGGGCAGCGGCGAAGCCCGGCTTGTAATCCCTGTTGGCAGGCGAAGTGGGCACCGGGCCCGGCACCGGGCAGTAGGTGGTCAAGGACCAGCATTGGCCCGAAGAGGTCGAGGCGACGTCGAACAGTGCCTGGTGCGACAGGCCGAGCTTTTCGGCCAGCACGAAGGCCTCGGCAACGCCGATCATCGAAATGCCGAGCATCATGTTGTTGCAGATCTTCGCCGCCTGCCCGGCGCCGTCGGCGCCGCAGTGGACGATGCGCCCGGCCATCGGCTTCAGGATAGGCTCGGCGGCGATGAAGGCATCGTTGGAGCCGCCGGCCATGAAGGTCAGCGTGCCGGCCGCCGCACCGCCGGTGCCGCCCGAGACGGGCGCGTCGATGGAGAGCAGGCCGTGTTTGGCCGCAGTCGCATGCGCCTTGCGCGCCGACTCGACGTCTATGGTGGAGGAATCAATGAACAGCGCGCCTTTTTTGGCCTTGGGCGCGATGTCCTCGTAGACCGACAGCACGTGCTTGCCGGCGGGCAGCATAGTTATCACCACATCGGCGTCCTTCACCGCCGCAAGCGCGTTGGCCATGACGACGATGCCATGCTCGCGCGCGACAGTGAGATTTTCCGGCACCAGATCGAAGCCATGCACGGAATAGCCGGCCTTCACCAGGTTGGCGGCCATCGGGTTGCCCATATTGCCGAGGCCGATGAAGGCGATTGTCGTCATTGTCTCGCTCCCGGAGTTTGCTGGCCTCAGCGACCGATCAAGGCACGCGCGATGATGACGCGCATGATCTCGTTGGTGCCCTCGAGGATCTGGTGCACCCTGAGATCGCGCACCAGTTTCTCTATGCCGTAATCGTGCAGATAGCCGTAGCCGCCGAGCAGCTGCAGCGCATTGTTGGCGACATTGAAGCCAGTGTCAGTGACGAAGCGCTTGGCCATGGCAGACCATTTACCGGCATCGGGCGCCTTGCGGTCGAGCTTGGAGGCGGCGGCATAAAGGAAGATGCGCGCCGCCTGAAGCTCGGTCTCCATATCCGCCAGCCTGAACTGCAGCGCCTGGAACTGGTTGATCCTCGAGCCGAAGGCCTTGCGCTCGGCGGTGTAGGACAGCGCCTTGTCGAGCGCCGACTGGGCGCCGCCCAGCGAACAGGCGGCGATGTTCAGCCGGCCGCCATCGAGCCCGGCCATGGCGATGCCGAAACCAGCGCCTTCACCCGACAAGAGGTTTTCCGCCGGCACCTTGCAGTCCTCGAAGATGACCTGGCGGGTCGACTGCATATGCCAGCCCATCTTGTGCTCGTTGGCGCCGAACGAGAGGCCGGGCGCGTCTTTCGGCACCACGATGGTGGAAATGCCTTTCGGCCCGTCGGCGCCCGTGCGCACCATGACGGCATAGACATCGCTGTCGCCGGCGCCCGAGATGAATTGTTTGGCGCCGTTGAGCACATAGTCGCCGCCGCTCTTGACCGCGCGCGTCTTGAGCGCCGCGGCATCCGATCCGGAACCCGGCTCGGTCAGGCAATAGCTCGCCAGCCATTCCATCGAGGTGAGCTTCGGCAGGAAGCGCAGGCGCTGCTCGTCGTTGCCGAAGCGGTCGATCATCGAGGCCACCATATTGTGGATCGAAATGAAGGACGAAAAGCCCGGATCGGCATGCGACAGCGCCTCGAAGATCAGCACGGCGTCGAGGCGGCCGAGCGCCGATCCGCCGACATCGTCCCTGACATAGATGCCGCCAAGGCCGAGCGGCCCGGTCTCACGGATCACATCGGCGGGAAAGTGTTTCCTGCGATCCCAGTCGAGCGCATTCGGCGCGACGCGGTCGGCGGCGAAGGCCTGCGCCATCTCCTGGATGGCGCGCTGTTCCTCGTTGAGTTCGAACTGGCTGGTGCTCGCATCGACCGCGGCGTCCATGGCGTTCTCTCCCTGTATGCCAGCTAGCTCGCTGACCTGTCGTTTTTGGCTTTGCGCGCGCATCAATCTAGACCAATGATGCCGCCGCGCAACCCGACCCGCTGCGGAGCGGCTGTGCACCAATGCATGTCCGGAGCGAGATGTGACGACAAAATTCGATGAGCTGATTCGGCGATTCCACGCCTATCTCACTTCTGTGGACAATGCCCTGGTGCGCGACGCCGTGGTCCGCATCGGCTGGGACATGCCGGCCCGTGCGCTGGAGCCGCATGGGATCAGCGGCGTGCGCCATCTCCACCGTGCCGCCGAACTGGCGCCACCTGCCGCCAAACCATTGGTGCAATGGCTAGCAGAGCATCGCGACGCATTGCGCTGGGGGCAGACCTACACCGAGGCCGATTTCGGCAAGGCCTTCATCGACAATTATGGCTGGCTGGAAGTGTTCGGCACGCGTGGCCATTTCGCCAATGATGAGGTTGCCGCGGGCCTGCTGATTCTCGGGCCAGAGATTGTCTATCCCGACCACCACCATGTCGCCGAAGAGATTTACATTCCGCTGACCGGTGGCGCGGAATGGCGCATGGGCGAGGGCGGGTTTCGCGTGCGTGAGGCGGGCGAGGTCGTTCACCACGCCTCGAATGTCAACCACGCCATGCGGACCGGGAAGGAACCACTTCTGGCGCTCTACATCTGGCGCGGCGGGCCGCTGGCGCAGAAATCCACCGTCACCGGGACGGCGACGCAGGGCGGAAGCTGATGGCCAGGGCGATCATGCTGCAAGGCACGGGTTCGGATGTCGGCAAGACGGTGCTGGTCGCCGGCCTGTGCCGCGCCGCGAAGAAGCGTGGCCTGAAGGTGCGGCCGTTCAAGCCGCAGAACATGTCGAACAACGCCGCGGTTGCCGACATTCCCGGCGACAACAACAATAGCGGCGGCGAGATCGGCCGCGCGCAATGGCTGCAGGCGATCGCTTGCGGTGTCGCGCCATCGGTGCACATGAACCCGGTGCTGCTCAAGCCGCAGACCGATGTCGGCGCGCAGGTCATCGTGCAAGGCAAGGTGTTCGGCGAGGCTCGGGCGCGCGACTACCAGGCGCTGAAGGGCCGGCTGATGGACGCCGTGCTGGACTCCTGGGGCAAGGTCGGCGAGGGCGCTGACCTTGTCATCGTCGAGGGTGCCGGCTCGCCCGCCGAAATCAATCTCAGAAGCCGTGACATCGCCAATATGGGTTTTGCCACGCGTGCCGACGTGCCGGTTGTGCTGGTCGGCGACATCGATCGCGGCGGCGTTATCGCCTCGGTCGCCGGCACGCATCTGATCCTGCCGGAAGAGGACCGACGCATGATCGTCGGCTACCTCATCAACAAGTTCCGCGGCGATGTCTCGCTGTTCGATGACGGCTTGAAGGCGATCGAGAAATTCACCGGCTGGCGCTGTTTTGGCGTCGTGCCGTGGCTGAAGGCGGCGGCGTTGCTGCCTTCCGAGGATTCGGTGGTGCTGGAACGGCTGGCATCCGGCGAGTCGCGGGCGCTGAAGGTGGCGGTGCCGATGCTTGGCCGCATCGCCAATTTCGACGATCTCGATCCGCTCAAGGCCGAACCGCAGGTCGAGGTGGTGTTCGTGCCACCGGGAAAGCCGCTGCCGGCCGACGCCGGGCTGGTGGTCATTCCCGGCTCCAAATCGACCATCGGCGACCTCCTGAAATTCCGCGAGAATGGCTGGGAC
>NZ_PNOT02000093.1 GCF_002879535.1 Mesorhizobium intechi | reverse complement strand
GTTTTCGACTCGGCCTGACCTGCGTCCGCGCCGGCTCCAGGAGCCGGAACTTGCCGCTGGGGGATTTTCTCCCGGCGCGCAGGCCTCTCGCCCAGGAAATCGATTCATGATCGTGTTCGCGCAGAAGCCACAGACGGTCGTCACGACCCAAACCACCGAGGAAAGCCGCTTCGACCGCATCCGCAGGGTTGCCGCTGACAAGCACAAGAAACCCGATTCCGATACGGCCGCGCCACAGAAGGGCGAGCCGAAGCGTCCGACGTAAGGTGGGCGCCTCGCCGCTACTGGCCGTTCAACCTCATCGTCACAATCACATCGCGGGTCAGCGGCGCCAGCCCGATGCCGTTGGCCGAGCGTGGCCCAGCCAGACACTTTCCTGTCGGCAGTATCGGCGTGTCCGCTATTGTCATTATATTAGCCTAAGCGCATATTTGTCCGGCAGCGCGCCCTTGGCCGCCAACGCGTCCCAGGGCGCCTGCAATTGTTCCGAAAAATAAATCACTCCGCGCCGCTCGAATTGTGGAGCAGC
Source organism: Mesorhizobium intechi (assembly GCF_002879535.1). Taxonomy (GTDB): domain Bacteria; phylum Pseudomonadota; class Alphaproteobacteria; order Rhizobiales; family Rhizobiaceae; genus Mesorhizobium; species Mesorhizobium intechi. The sequence continues at coordinate 19,256 of NZ_PNOT02000093.1, read as the reverse complement.
ACGAGACAATGACATTTGGAGGAGATACCCATGAAAGTCACTATCTTGGCAAACTATGCGCCTCATGCCGCCAAAGGATTGATGCAAGGCTCGGACAGGCAGGCTGCGGTCAAGGCGCTTTTTGAAAGCGTTGGCGGCAAGATGAGCAGCGTGATGTTCACGCGCGGAATCTATGACGTCGTTGTCAGTGGCGAGGTGCCGGACCAGTCAGCGGGGATTGGCATGTCCCTTGCGGTGCGAGCGAGCGGCTCGCTGACCGAGATGGTTCTCCTGGAAGAACTCGACATGACGTTGGTGCTCGCGGCCGCCAAGAAGGCTGCCGGCGCCTACAAACCCGCCGGCTGATGGACTTGCCGTCTTGATCAGGGCAGCACTGTTCGATGCCGTGCTGCCCTGTGTCGGACAGGGCATCTTCTTGCGCCTTTCGCGGCGACTGGAATTCAAGCTAGTATGGTCGGGTGGTCGTTTGGTGCAGAGAGCTTGCGGAAACGGAACCGCGCTTCTCAGTTCGGAGACAAGCCATGTTCGCCGCCAAGGCCATCGACACCTCGCACAAGACCGCCTTCTATCGCGACCTCGCCGCTCAGTTGAAAGCGCTGCTCGACGGCGAGAGCGACTCGATCGCCAATGCCGCCAACACCGCGGCGCTGATCTTCCAGATGGTGCCGGACCTCAACTGGGCCGGCTTCTATTTCCTGGCCTCGGACGAAGAGCTGGTGGTGGGACCCTTCCAGGGCAAGCCGGCCTGTGTGCGCATCGCCGTCGGCAAGGGTGTGTGCGGTACGGCGGTCCAGCTCGGCACCTCGATGCTGATCAGGGACGTGCATGATTTCCCCGGCCATATCGCCTGCGATGCCGATTCGCGATCGGAACTCGTGGTGCTTCTCGAGGACGACGAGGGGGTCTTCGGCGTGCTCGATCTCGACAGCCCGCTGCCCGGCCGCTTCGACGAGGCCGACCAGGCCGGCATCGAAACGCTCGCGGCGATCTATGCGGCCGCGAGTTCGTTCGACAACTAAGCGCCCGTCTGTTCCAGACAGGCTATCTAGGCACGATCGCCCAGGCGGAAGAACATCGCCAGCTTCAGGCTCGTCGCGATCCGTTCGGCCCGGTCGACGAACACCGCGGCGATTTCCGGGCCAAACAGTTCGGCCGCCGTCTGGCTGAACATCGCCAGCCAGATGTCGAAATCGGCCTCCGTCACGTCCCCGAGCTTCAGGTGCGCCGGCACCGGGCGGCCGTGATAGTCGCCCGTCTTGAGGATGACGGAGCACCAGAAGTCGGTCATCTTCTCGAGATGCGGTTCCCAGTCGCCGGGGATCTCGCGCGCGAAAATCGGTCCGAGACGCTCGTTTTTGCGCAGTCGGGCATAGAATTCGCGAACGAGCCGGCCGATCGCGGCCCGATCGACGCCCTTATGATGCAACGGCTTCTCCGGGGCCGGACGCGCATGATCGGCCAGCGACGATTTCAGTGTCATTGCAGAAGCCCTGTTGTTGTCTGGATCAGGAAAGGCGCAGCCACCGGATGGCGGCTTGCACGAGGTTGAGCCGGTCGCGCACGAGACGGAATCCCAGATTGTCGGGCGGTGTGCCGACGGCGCAACCGCCGCTTTTCCCGTCCCTGATGAAGTTCGACATATAGGTGCGATGGAAACCTTCAACGACATGGACGCCGCAATTGTCGATCGAACTCGCGATGCCGGCGCCGGCGGCGGCTTCCGTCACATGGACGTAACAGGTCGAGGTCCACTCCCAGACATTGCCGGCAATGTCGGCCACCCCCTTGGAATTGGGTCCAAATCCGCCCCTGATCCTCGGCTGCGGGTCCGGTTGCCGCCCAAGGGCAGCCTCGGTGCGATATTGGACGAGCCAGCGCTGCGCCGGGTTGTCGGGGTCGGCCTCGCCACCCTCGATGTCACCGCGAAAGCGTTCGCCCGCCGCATAGGCCCATTCCACGTCCGTCGGCAGGCGCCATGCCGATCCGGTCTCGGCCGAGAGCCAGCCGGCATAGGCCTCGGCGTCGATATGGCTCACGCCGGTGACCGGAACATTGCCGCTGCCGTTGCCATCGGCCGGCTTGCAGGCGCCGGCCATGACGCAGCGCCGGTAGTCCGAAGCGCTTACCTGGTATTTCATGATCTCGATGGGCGCTGCCACCATTGCGCGGACCACGGGAGCACTGATGGGGTGGTTCCGCCTGAGGAATTCGCCGGGCAGCGGATGGGCGAAGGATCCGGGCGCGAGGGTGACGAGTTCGGAGCGTGCCAGGAGCTCCTGGTCCGGCAGCGGGGCCCAGCCGACGGCGCCTGCCGCGCCCAGCGTGAAAAGCGCGCAGGCCAGACCTCCGAAAGCCAGGATGGGGTTGAAGGGCATGGCAGTTTCCCCGCGTTCGCGGCCCTGCAGCAATGGCGCAAGGCCGCGTCTAACCTCAGGATCCGAGACGGCAATCAGGACGCAATCGCCCTTGGCGCTTCGACCTGCATCATCAGGTCGTCGTCCCAACTCCCGTCGACCGTGAAATGCGCTGTCGCGCCGAGTTCAACCGCCTCGATCAGATTGTGGTTGACGTAGGCGTAGACGCCCGGCTGCAGGAATGTGTAAAGGGCAGCACCGGCCGATCCGCCGCGAATGAACCAGGTTTCGAGGTCCCTTGCCGGCGGGTTCGCGAACTTTCCCTGTTCCCACACATGGTCGCCATGCCCACCGATCAGATGCGGACGGGTGTCGCGATTGGCCTGCGAATGGACGATCAGGACAGTCTCGCCGACCTTGGCCTTCATGGCGTTTTCACCGGTCAGCGACCCCGCCTTGCCGTTGAACACGACGTGGGTTGGGATCAAGCCACGCATGACCTTCACCGTGTCGTCGTAATTGTCGCCGGCCGAGTCATACTTCTTGAATTTACCCTGCTCGTCGCAGGGAATGTAGAAGTCGCTTTCGCCGATATAATAGATATGGTCATAGCGGACCGGCTTGCCCTTGTCGTCCTTGAGCCCGTCTCGCGGCAGGATCATGATCGCTCCGTTCATGCCCGAGACGACATGCCAGGGGATCATCGGACCGCCGGGCGCGCAGTGGTAGACGAACGTTCCTGAGCGCGTCGCCTTGAAGCGCAGCGTGGTCTGCTCGCCGGGATTGACCAAGGTCAGCGCGCCGCCGCCAAGCCCGCCGGTGGCGGCATGGAAGTCGATGTTGTGTGCAAGCGTGTTGGTGTCGGGGTTGATCAGCGTGAGCTCGACATAGTCACCCTCATGCACGACCATCAGGGGCCCCGGAATCGAACCATTGTAGGTCATGGCGTTGAGCTGGGTGCCGTCGGCGTCGATCACCATCGGCTTCTCTTCGATGGTCATCGTGAATTCGACGACCTTGGGACCGCTCTTGGCCACCTGGTCGTGGGCATGGACGAAAGGCGGCGCGACCAATGTCACCTTCTCCCGGGGCAAGCCGGCGACTTCCTTGGCGCCGGCCATGGCCGGTATCGAGCCGACCGTCGCGACGGCCGCAGCCGCAAGAACAGACCCTAACAGTGCTTCGCGTCTCGTAAGCATTTCCCGCTCCTTTTTTTGAACCGTTCGATGCCTGGAGAATAAGCCTTTCCACCAGGACTTCTTTGCGCTGGCGCAAACTTGAATTTAGTTTGCGTTGATCAGGTTCTTCTGGTGGGCAACGCGCCTGTTCGGGAGACCGGCAACTCCGGGTGGATGGAGATCCCCGCCGGGCACCGGGCCCAAAACGCGGTGCGAGTGACGGTGCCGAAGCCGCCGCCACTCCCACAAGACCTTGCAGTTCCGGTGTCGAGCGCGGACGGACCTGCCTGTCCGCGCGGCAGTCACCCGCGATCAGTTCGCCTTCGCCACTTGGGCAAACAGCGTGGGGAACACGGTCTTGGCCTTGCCGACCTGCTTGACGGCCTGCGCCGCGTCGAGGTTCACGGGCTTGCCGACCACGATCAGCGCCACCATGCCCATCCCGTAATGCGGGCTGCACTTGACGCCGTAGACGCCTTCCTGCGTCATCGTGACAGTGATCGTTTCACCCATCTTGCCTTTGATTTCCTGGGCGCCGTCGGGAGCCATTCCCTTGATGGTTTCGACATTGTGGGTCTTGTCGCCCGGCACGAACTTGATCGTGTCACCGGGAGCCGCCTTGATGAAATCAGGCTGGAAGACCATGGATCCCTTGTCCCCCTTGGTCAGCAACTGGACGACGTGCTCCTCGGCGTTTGCGACGCCGGCGAGGGCGAGCAGGGCGGCGGCCGCGGCGATCAGGTGAAATTTCATGCGTAAGTCCTTTCTTGGGTGCATCACGGCTCAAACCGTTACAGCCTTCTAGCCGACCGCACGGACAGGCGATTTGCGCTGGCGCAAACTGGTGCACGAAATATAGACTGGCCATCGGCGTCATCTGGCAGCGAGGGTTTGGGGTTGCAGCTTGACCGGTCGATCATCGCGAGGCTTTCGCTGTTCGAGGGCCTGGGGCCCGCGGAGCTGGACAGCATTCTGAGGGATGCCCGCTCCGTGCGCTTTGCCAAGGAAACAGCGATTTTCGAGCAGGAGGCCGAGGCGCGCTCGTTCTACGTGCTATTGGCGGGACATATTCGCGTCGTGCGGACCACGCCCGACGGGCGCCAGATGATCGCCCGCTACATCAGTGAGGGCGAGATATTCGGCGTTGCCGCCGCACTCGGCCGGCTGACCTATCCGGCAACCGCGATCGCCGCGGTCGACTGCGTGGTTCTGGTCTGGCCGAATGCCGTGTGGCCGGACCTGTCATCCCGGTTTCCCGTTCTTGCCGCGGGAACATTCAAGACGGTCGGAGCGAGGCTGCAGGACACGCAGGCACGCGTCATGGAACTGGCCACCGAGCAGGTCGAGCAACGCGTTGCCAGTGCACTGCTGCGGCTGGTGAAGCAGACGGGGCGCAAGACCGATGCCGGCATCGAGATCGACTTCCCGATCTCTCGCCAGGACATCGCCGAGATGACGGGGACGACCTTGCATACGGTGAGCCGGCTGCTGAGCGGGTGGGAGGAACGCGGAATTATCGTCAGCGGCCGTCAGCGTGTCACCATCACCGATGCGCATCGCCTGGTGATGCTGGCGGAGCATCGGGACGGCTGACCGGCCCGCAGGCGACGGCGCGTTCAAGGCCTTTCAGGAAATCGGCCTCGTCAATTCGATGATCCCGGCAGGCCTCGGCAATCGAATGGAAGGGGGCGATATGGCAGCCCACGCAGTGCATCCCGTTCCCGATCAGCACGGCGATGGTTGCTGGCCATCGTCGCATGACGTCGTCCATGGACATGTTCGGATCGATCCGCATGGGCGTCTCCTTCGTGCTTGTCCCATCCGTCAAGCGTAGCAGAGGTGTTTGGTCTGTCCTTGTGCTGGCGCAAGGAAAGAGCGTGTCGGGCAATGGGATGAGACGTGGGCAGGCAACCCAGCCGAGGTTCCTGCGGCCGCCGGCACCCGGATCCTCACGGGAGGCTTGTCGGGCTAGGCGAACTTGACCAGCATCAGGCTGAAGCAGCCGATGAACAGGAACGCCGAGAAGGCGAGCGCCAGCGGGCGCAGGCCACGCGAGCGCAGTTGCGAGATGTCGGCCTGCAGCCCCATGGCGGCGAGCCCCATGGTCAGCATGACGGTCGTGGCGAGCGCCAGGGCCGACCTTACTTCGGCTGGCACGGTGACCAGGCTGTTCAACGCCACGACGGCAACGAAGGCGGCGACGAACCACGGCATGGGCGGGCGGGCGGCAGACTGGTCGCCGTTCGTCTTGCGCCGTGCCATCAGGCCGAGTGCGATGACCATCGGCGCCAACATGGCAACGCGCGTCAGCTTGGCCACTGTGGCGATCTCGCCGGCCTGGGTGCCGTTCTGGAAGCCGGCGCCGATGACCTGCGCCACCTCATGGATGGAAGCGCCGGCCCAGAGGCCGAAAGCGTGCTGGTCGAGGCCGAGCGCCGGGGCGAGCAACGGGAAGCCGAGCATAGCGACGGTGCCGAACAGCGTGATCGAGGCGACGGCGTAGGTGACGTCCTCGTCGCGGGCATCGGTGACGATGTTGGTGGCGACGATTGCGGAGGCGCCGCAGATCGAAGTGCCGGCGGCAATCAACTGCGCAAGCTTGCGGTCGACGCCGATCAGCCGGCCGAGCGTGATGGTGAAGACGAAGGTGGCGCCAAGCGTCGCCGCCACGATGCCGACGCCGCCGGCGCCGATGGAGACGACCTGCCCGAGCGTCAGCTGGAAGCCCAGAAGCACGATGGCAAAGCGCAGCAGGCGCTTTTGCGAGAAGGCGATGCCAGGCTTGGCGTGCGCCGGCGTACCGAGCACGTTGGAATAGACCACGCCGGCAACGACGGCCAGGATCATCGGGCTGAACAGGGCAAAGCCGGAGACGTTGTGGGCCGAGAAGGCCACGGCCGTTATCATTGCCACCAGCACGATGCCGGGAATGACACCATTCCACACCGAAGCGAGCCGCATGCGTCCTGCGGCCAGATCGACGGAAATCGCGCTTTTCGGAATATCGTTCGCAACGTGGGTGGCGGAAGACAATGCAATGCTCCAGGCGGGTATGCCGGAGGAATGCCATTCCTCAAACGATCTTTCCAACGAATTGTTATGGTCAAAATGATCGATTTTTACGAACGATTGTGAAACGGTGACCAGCGTTGGCGCTGCCCTGATCCGCCTGCAGGCACCTTGTCCCGTCGAACAGGGAGAAGGGAGCTGGCCTGATCAAAGCTGCGCTTCGATGGCCGCCTTGTCGATCACCGACCAGACATTCCTGATCCGATCGTTCAGAAATTCATAGAAGACGTTCTCGCTGAACGAGACCTTGCGGCCGTTGATGGGCAGGCCGAAGAAGGTTCCTTTCGGCGTGCAGTTGAACTGCAGGCGGCTGGCTATGAAGGGTGGTTGGGCAATCAGCAGCTGGACATCGAAATAGAGATCAGGAATTTCCCGGAAATCCCGCTCCAGCATGGCACGGTAACCCGATAGGCCGACGCGCTCGCTGTTGTAATGCACCTCGTCATGGATGAAGCGATGCAGCCGCGCCCAATCCTGATTGTTGAGGCAGTCGATATAGCCACGATAGATGTCGGTTTCTGTCACGGCGACGGCTCCGGGGTTTCGCCAGATAGCGTTCCGGCGGGAAGATAGAACGACTGCGGGCACAGTCCAGACGGCTACCCCCGATACAGCAGCGCATCGACCGGCAGCGAGAAGGCCGGCGTCGCCTGGCGACGGCTGGGGTAGTAGACGATGTCGGTCAGGCCGTAGTCAACGATGATCTCGACCCCGATGTCGGGATAGTCCGGCATGAGCCGCGCGATTGCCGGCCACAGCACCGCCTCGGCGGCGTGCTCGCCGGCGGTGATGGGGATGGTGCCGGCGGGCTTTTCACGCAAGGCGCTGAGGGCGGTGAGCCCGGCCTCGATCTCCTCGAGCCTTGGCCCGACGGAGCGCACCAGGCGCTCGCCCGCCTCGGTGGGAGCGCGCGGTCTACGACCGGGTGGCCATTCCGGCGGACTCCTCCGCCAGGACGATCGTGTTCGCCATGAGCCCGCCCGATGCGGTCAACATCAACGACATCCCGTTCGGGCCGACGGCGCAGGATTACCAAGTTCGACAGTCTGGGCTAATCCCGAAGCCTTGACGCGCCACGCCGCTTGTTCCAGCTTGTCTGCATGTTCGTCCCCGCGCCCACAAACAGCACGCGACGCCGTTCCCGTACAGTGCGGAGCGGCAAGCTGATTGCGCGACGACAAAGGCCGGCAGGATAAATCCGGTTCGCTCGTTTCCAGCCCCGCCCGCGACATCGCCGGCGGGGTTTTCCATGTCTGGAGCATTGTGATGACAAATTCTTCCATCCGGTTTCGGCCGGCCGAAACCGCTGACGCCTCCGCGATCAGGGATATTGTGCGCGCAGCCTATGCCAAATGGGTGCCGGTGATCGGTCGCGAGCCGCTGCCGATGCGCGCCGACTATGAGAAGGCCGTTGTTGAGCATCCGTTCGAGCTCGCCGTCGCCGACGGCCGCATTGTCGGCATGGTCGAGACCCTGCTGGCCGACGACCATTTGTGGATCGAGAATGTCTGCGTCGCGCCACAGGCGCAGGGCAGGGGGATCGGGCGGCTGCTGCTCGAGCGGGCCGAGCGCAAGGCGCTCGAATCAGGCCGATCCGAGTTGCGCCTGCTGACCAATGGCGGCTTCGAGGCCAATGTGCTGTTGTACAAAAGGCATGGCTATACGATCGACCGGGAGGAGCCGTTCATGGGCGGCATGACGGTCTATATGAGCAAGAGATTGACGCGGTAGCGGACAATCGGAGGCATGGATACGACGATGGCGGCCAGGGTCAAATTGAGGCAACTTCCAGGCTCGTACGCGATTTCGCGGCTCGGGGCGGGCGACAGCATTCCCGGCTGGGCGGACGGGCCGGGCTTCGTCAGCATCACCAGGACAGACGACGAGCTTTCGATCACGTGCCTGCAGGACCGCGTTCCAGGCACGGTCAAGCACGATGGCGACTGGGTCGCCTTCAAATTGCAGGGGCCTTTTGCTTTCGACGAAACCGGCATCGTGCTGTCGGTCATCCAGCCGCTGTCGGAGAACGGGCTGGGTATCTTCCTGGTGTCCACCTTCGACGGCGATCACCTGCTGGTGAAGGCAACGGATCGGGATGCGGCGCGACAGCGTCTGGTCGAGGCAGGACACACGCTGCTGTAATTCGCCCTGCGCCATCGGAAACGGCTGGCTTCGCCGGCCTAACGCTTCTGGCTCAATCACTGGCGCGCTGGCTCAACCATTTCGGGGGTTGCGTTTGACAGCCTCGTTTGCGCATCGTTATTTCTAGCCGGATATCACGGTCGTAGCGGCCCCGCGGCACCCCAAGGAGAAAACAATGTCCCACAATCTGCAGTTCTATATCGACGGCGCGTGGGTCGATCCTGTCGTCCCGAATACACTCGACGTCATCGATCCGTCCAACGAGGATGTTTTCGCGCAGATCTCGCTCGGCTCGAAGGCCGATGTCGACAAGGCGGTGGCCGCCGCCAGGCGCGCCTTCAACACATTCGGCTTCACCTCGGTGGAGGAGCGCCTCGATATCCTGAACCGCGTCATCGAGGTCTACAAGAAGCGCTCCAGGGACCTGGCGCTCGCCGTGTCGCGCGAGATGGGCGCGCCGCGCCAGATGGCGCTCGACAGCCAGGTTGGCGTCGGGCTGGCGCATCTGCAGAAGATGGCGGAGACGCTGAAGGCGTTCCAGTTTCGTCACGTCAAGGGTTCCTCGCTGATCGTCAAGGAACCGATCGGCGTCGTCGGCCTGATCACGCCGTGGAACTGGCCGCTGAACCAGATCACCTGCAAGGTCGGCCCGGCACTTGCCGCCGGCTGCACCATGGTGCTGAAGCCGTCGGAAATCGCTCCGCTCGACGCCATCATCTTCGCCGAGATCATCGACGAGGCCGGCGTGCCGAAGGGCGTGTTCAACCTCGTCAATGGCGACGGCCCCGGCGTCGGCCAGGCGCTCTCCAGCCACCCCGACGTCGACATGATGTCGTTCACCGGCTCGACCCGTGCCGGCATATTGGTGGCCAAGGCCGCCGCCGACACGGTCAAGCGCGTGCACCAGGAACTGGGCGGCAAGTCGGCCAACATCCTGTTCCCGGATGTCGACCTCGCCACCGCCGTCACCAAGGGTGTCGCCGGCTGCTTCGGCAATAGCGGCCAGTCCTGCAATGCGCCCACCCGCATGTTCGTGCCGCGCGAGCGCCATGACGAGGCCGCCGGCTATGCCAAGGCGGCGGCGGAAAAGTTCGTGGTCGGCCCGGCCGACGGCGCCAACACCAAGCTTGGCCCCGTCGTCAGCCAGGTCCAGTTCGACAAGATCCAGGATCTGATCCAGGCCGGCATCGACGAGGGTGCGACGCTGGTCGCGGGCGGCCCCGGCCGCCCGGCCGAGCTCAACCGCGGCTACTATGTCAGGCCGACGGTGTTCGCCGACGTCACTCACGACATGCGCATCGCGCGCGAGGAAATCTTCGGGCCGGTGCTGGCGATCCTGCCCTACGACACTGTCGAACAGGCCGTCGAGCAGGCCAACGACACCGTCTACGGCCTCGCCTCCTACATCCAGGCCAAGGACATCCAGAAGGCCCGCGACGTGGCCGCCCGCATGCGCTCGGGCAACGTCTACATCAACTACCCGGTCTGGGACGCCGGACTGCCCTTCGGCGGCTACAAGCAGTCGGGCAACGGCCGCGAATACGCCGAATACGGGCTTGAGGATTTCCTCGAGATCAAGGGCATCGCCGGATATGAGGCGGCGGAGTAAGCGGGGTGCGGTTTTGGGGCGATGGCCGGTGCCGACCCCACTGGGTAATCTACAGGGACGCACCCGGGTGCGCCCTTGCCACCTGGAGCCCATGACCAGCCCTTCTTGTTGTTATTCAGCGAAGCCTTGATCGTTGGCTACTTTCCCATCCGTTGTCACTTCGGGCTCTTGCGGTCTAAGGGCGACGCCGTCTTGCGTCGTCGTCGCAGGCTCGGAGTCCTTTGCCGGTCCAGTGAGCAGCTTGATATTGGGCTCGGGAGCTTCCTTGGAAAAATAATGTAACGCGACTTGAAAACGTGCGTAGTTGTTCTCAATTGCCGTTATACCCGCGTCTTGGACCGTCAGCAGCAAGTATATGGTTGCCAATACATTCCATGCTTTGGCAAACCCTCGTTTCTTCTGACTATCACTTTGCGAGGCTTCTGCGCTTCGAAGGATCGCATGTGTATTGAGTAGGTGGTCAATTAGACCATCGACCCCGTAAAAATCGAGCCTTTCGATGATTACACGAAGGGTCAAAAAAGAATTGACGAGCAGCGTTGCGAAAACGTCGTTTCCATCTTTAATTGCCTCTATTGCGTCATCAAGTTTCTTAATTAGATCGGTACGTTCAGAAGCTGACGGAACGCTCAGCGGCGCCACTTTTTTGACCGTATGTCCCGCCATCATAAGAGTGTTAAGTGCGACATCTTTAAAGGCAGTATCTCGCACCCCTCGCCATTGTCCGGTTAGACTTGTCGACGAGAGAAACGACGCCACTTGAGCGCAGGCGCTATCAAATGCAGATCGGAAAGGCTCTGGAGTATCACTCAACGAGGCTACTAAGGAGCGAAGTCGACGGATTCTTGAAGAGATCGCGGCAAGCGTCGAGAAGAACTCCGCGCTATCGATATCGACGCCAAATTTTTTGGCAAGAGTCCTGCTCGTGACGTCTTTTGAGTCAACGCCCTTAAGCATTGTGCAAAGCTGGAAGAGTTCAGTCGACGGATCCGTGATTTCAGCCATCAGCATCCCCAAGCGTTTGTTCAAACTTATATCAGACTGCCTAAAGTGAGTATTGAAAACGTGCGTCGCTAACTGCAGCCTTCATAATTGGCATGTGGACTGCAATATGGCTGGGGACCCTCGGTTCGAACCACGAATTAACGGAGTCGGAGTCCGCTCGTCGATGAGGCTGCCATTGCAGAAGCCTGATTTTGGTTCCCCTTGCCAATTGGCAAATGCATGCTATATCTCTGCCAATAGCAGGTGAGCAACATGCAGCTTCAGTCCATCGTCACCACGCCGGCCACTGTCGGGTCAGCCATTTCGGATGAAGAGGCGGGCGCGCTGGCGCGCACCACGGTCAACCTGTTCAAGGCGTGGAACCTCACCGACCTGGAAGCCTGCATCCTCCTCGGCGGCATGTCGGCGCGCACCTGGGCACGTTGGAAGACTGGGGCACGCTGGAAGGAAGGCGGCATCGGCCGGATCGACCGTGACCTGCGCACCCGCATGGCGCATCTGATGGGCATCCACAAGGGCCTGCGCTATCTCTTCACCGAACCGGCGCGCGGCTATGCCTGGATCCGCAAGCCCAATGCCGCGTTCGGCGGCCAGTCGGCGCTCGACCTGATACTGCGCGGCGAAATCTCCGACCTTGCCGCCATGCGCGAATGGCTCGATGCGGAGCGTGGTGCATGGTGAGTGGGCTTGCGGTCCGGCGCCGCGTCCACTGGCCACAGACGTTTCGCATCATCCGCTCCATCCATCCGCCGATCGACCTGTTCGAGGACATTGCCGATCCGCGCGACTGGGAGGCGCTGGCCGCCGTCGAGGAGAAGACCAACCCGCGGATCCGGCTGGAAATCGGCGACCTCGGCAAGGTCGCGGCGGCAAGGCGGGTTTCCGGCCCCGGCGCCAGCTTCGTGATGGCGCCCTTCGTGCATTGTTCGACGCTGCGGCCCGGCCGTTTCTCCGATGGCAGCTACGGCCTCTATTATGCTGGCGACAGCGAGGACGTGGCGCTGGCCGAAACCATCCACCACCACCAGAATTTCATGCGCGCCACCAATGAGGATCCCGGCTGGACGGCGGACTTTCGCGTGCTGATCGGCAGCGTCGACCGCGACCTCGATGACGTCAACGGCGTGCCCGGCGTGCTCGACCCGGACGATTACACCGCCTCGCAGGCGGAGGGGCAGGCGCTGCGGGCAGGGGGCAGCGACGGGCTTGTCTGGAACAGCGTGCGCATGCCGGACGGGCAATGCATCGGCATCTTCTGGCCCGATGTCATCCCGGTGCCGGTGCAGGGCCGGCACTACTCCTACCACTGGGACGGCAAGCGCGTGGACTTCGTGCGCCAGCACGATACGGGCAAGGTGCTGGCCGTCACCTGACGGGATAGCGGCGCATTCGCCGCGGCGGCTGGCGCCACTGGCGCTATTTCCGGCTTCGCGCCGCGCCCAGGGACCAAGTTGCTCCGATTGCCTTCGAAAATGGCATGGATTTCCTGTCATATCGGCTCTACCCGATCTATATATCGGTTGAGATCGATGCGAGGTGAAGATGGACCGCGACATCATATTGAAGGCCCTGGCGCATTCGTTTCGACGCGATGTCCTGACGTGGCTGAAGGAGCCTGAACGGCACTTCGCCGCGCAGGCGCATCCGCTCGAGATGGGTGTCTGTGCCAGCCAGTTCGACCATCGCGGCTTGTCGCAGTCCAGCGTCTCGGCGCATCTGGCGACGCTGGCATCGGCCGACCTCGTCACGACGCGGCGTGTCGGCCAATGGGTGTTCTACAAGCGCAACGAAGAAACCATCGCCGCCTTCCAGGCCGCCTTGTCCGATCTCTGACGATCCTCCCCCGCTCCCCTGAATGCATGAAAGGCATTTCTCATGACTACCCTCTTTGATCCCTTGCGGGCCGGCGACCTGACGCTGGCGAACCGCATCGTCATGGCGCCGCTGACGCGCAACCGCTCGCCCAATGCGGTGCCCGGCGACCTTTCGGTGACCTATTACAGCCAGCGCGCCACGGCTGGCCTGATCGTGACGGAAGCCACCGCCATCAGCCATCAGGGCCAGGGCTACGCCAACGTGCCCGGCCTCTATGGCGCGGATCAGCTGGCCGGCTGGAAGCGTGTCACGGACGCCGTCCATCGAGGCGGCGGCAAGATCGCGGTGCAGCTCTGGCATGTCGGGCGCATCTCGCACAACACATTGCAGCCGGGGGGCGGCAAGCCGGTGGCGCCGTCGGCGATCCGGGCAAACTCCAAGACCTTCCTGGTCAAGCCGGATGGCAGCGGCGAGTTCGCCGAGACCTCCGAGCCGCGCGCGCTCGATGCGGCCGAACTGCCCGGCATCGTCGATGATTTCCGCCGTGCCGCCAAGGCCGCGATCGAGGTGGCGGGTTTCGACGGCGTCGAGATCCATGGCGCCAACGGATATCTCATCGACCAGTTCCTGCGTTCGGGCACCAACCATCGCGGCGATGCGTATGGCGGGTCGATCGAGAACCGGACGCGCTTCCTGTTCGAGGTGGTCGATGCGGTCACGGGCGCAGTCGGCGCCGGCAGGACCGGGATCAGGCTGTCGCCGGTGACGCCCGCCAACGACGCTTCGGATAACGATCCGCAGCCGCTGTTCAATCATGTGGTGGCGGGCCTCGGTAGCCGGGGCCTTGCCTATATCCACATCGTGGAAGGGGCCACCGGCGGCGCGCGCGACTTCAGCCAGGGCGAGACTCCGTTCGACTACGAAGAACTCAAAGCCACCTACCGAAAGGCCGGCGGCACTGGCGCCTGGCTGGTGAACAATGGCTACGACAAGGAACTGGCCGAAAAGGCCGTCGGGGACGGCTATGCCGACCTTGTCGCGTTCGGCAAGCTGTTCATCGCCAATCCCGACCTCGTCAGCCGGCTGAAGCGCAATGCAGAACTGAACGCCCCCGACAAGGCGACGTTCTATGGCGGTGATGCCAGGGGCTATACGGATTACCCGACGGCGGCCTGAGCCGCCCATCCCGGACGGCTGTCCTTTCGCCCGCAGCGGAAGGGCAGTCGCCCGGTACGATGACCTAACGGCTTACAGATCCGTTGCACCGCAGAGCCAACGGCCGCCGCCCTCAATGCCTGAGAATCTTGCTCAGGAAGGCGCGGCTGCGGTCGGTTTTGGGGTGTGAGAAGAACTCGTCGGGCGTGCCACTTTCGACGATGGCGCCGGCATCCATGAAAACAACGCGCTGGGCGACCTTGCGGGCAAAGCCCATCTCATGCGTCACCACCATCATGGTCATGCCTTCCTCGGCGACGGCGACCATGACGTCGAGCACTTCCGAGATCATTTCGGGGTCGAGGGCGGAGGTCGGTTCGTCGAACAGCATGATCTTGGGCCGCATGCCGAGGCAGCGCGCGATTGCCACGCGCTGCTGCTGGCCGCCGGAGAGCTGTGCCGGATAGGCGTTGACCTTGTCGGCGAGGCCGACCTTGGCCAGCAGTACGCGCCCGGCCTGTTCGGCCTCGGCGCGCGGGATCTTGCGGACGTGGATCGGGGCGAGCGTGACGTTTTCGAGCGCGGTCTTGTGCGGGTAGAGGTTGAAGGACTGGAAGACGAAGCCGATCTCGGTGCGCAGCTGCGTCATGTTGGTGGCGGGGTCGCCGACACGCTGGCCGTCTACGATGAGGTGGCCGTCCTTGATTGTCTCCAGGCCGTTGATGCAGCGGATCAGCGTGCTCTTGCCCGAGCCGCTCGGGCCGCAGACGACGACCACTTCGCGCGGCTCGACGCTGAGCGTGATATCCCTGAGCACATTGAGCGCGCCGAACCATTTGTTGACGCCGCGAAAGTCGATCATGCCGGTCTTGGTCAGGCCTGGTTGGGTCATGCCGCTTTGGTCATAGTCGTTGGGCCCTTTGGGGTTCGATGTCACAACTGCACCTCGCCATGCGCCGCGCCCATGCGGCGTTCAAGCCGGCGGGCCAGCATGATCAGCGGATAGCAGACGATGAAATAACCGACGCCGACGAGGAAGAAGACCAGCAGGCCGTTCGGCACACGCTGCACCACCAGCCAGCCGACGCGGGTGAGGTCGGTCAGGCCGATGGCCGAGACGACGGAAGAGTCCTTGATCAAGAGCACATATTGCCCGACCAGCGGCGGCAGCACGATGCGCATCGCCTGCGGCAGCACCACCTGGTGCATGCGCTGCCAACGCGACAGCCCGGATGCAAGGGCTGCCTCGACCTGGCCGATCGGGACGGAGCGGATGCCGGCGGCGACGATCTCGCAAATGAAGCAGGCGGCAAGATTGGTCAGCGCGATGATGCCGGCGGTGAAGGCGTCGAGCTCGATGCCGAACTCCGGAAGGATGAAGAAGATCAGGAAGATCTGCACCAGGAACGGCGTGCCGCGGATGAGGTCGACCCAGGCGCCGATGACGCCCGAGAGCAGCCGGTTGCCGCCGGTGCGCAAGATGCCGAGACCGAAGCCGAGCAGCGTGCCGAGCGCCAGGCTGATCAGCGACAGCACGATGGTCATGCCGAGGCCGCGCAGGGCCAGCGGATAGGAGCCGGCGAGGCTGAGGAATTGTTGCCAGATCATGCGCGCGCCCCCGCTGTGCCGAGCCAGCGGCCGGAGAGAACGGCCAGTGCCTTCAGGCCGTAGTAGAGCAGCAGGTAGAAGGCGGCGATGGTGAGAAAGCCTTCCGCCGGCATGAAGCGGTCGGAGGCGAGCAACTGCCCGGCGCGCGTCAGCTCGGCGACCGAGATCAGCGACAGCAGCGCGGAATCCTTGACCAGCACGATCGCCTGGCCGAGCAGCGGCGGGATCGTCACCTTGAAGGCTTGCGGCAGGACGACCAGGCGCATGCGCTGCGTGTAGGTCATGCCCGAGGCGACGCTGGCCTCGACCTGGCCGCGCGGGATCGACAGGATGCCGGCGCGAATGATTTCAGCGATATAGGCGCCGCTGTTCAGCGACAAAGCGAGGATGCCGACGACGAGCTCGGGCAGCACGAAGCCGAGCCGGGGCAGGCCGAAATAGAGGAAATAGAGCTGCGCCAGCAAGGGCGTGGCGCGCACGGCGTCGATATAGGCCTTGGCCGGCGCGCGAAACAACCAGCCGCGCTGCAAATTCATGGCGCACAGCACGATGCCGACGACGAGCGCGCCGACAAAGGAGATCGCCGACAGCCAGACGGTCGTGACCAGGCCCTGTGCGAACAAGGGCAGGTATTCGACGATGGTGCGGAAACTGAAATTTTCGAGCATCGCTGGGCGTGTCCTCGAGACGGACGAAGCGAATTCCGAACGGTCTCGCGCCGCCGGAGCGCGCGCGAAACCGCCGGATCTCTGGTTGCTTAGTGGTCTTTCTTCCAGGCGTCGGAATTGACCCAGTAGTCGAGGTTCTTCTGCAGGCGGCCGTCGATGGTGACCTGGTTGAGGAACAGGTTCATCCAGACAAGCAAGTCCGGCTCATCATAGCGGGTGGCGAAGGCAAGCGGCTCCTTCGACAGCAGGTCCGGCATGATGGTGAAGGTGCCGGCCGGATAGGCCGTCGACTGGCCCTTGACCGCCGAGACGTCGTTGACGCCGCAATCGGCCTGGCCATTGTTGACCGCGTCGAGCAGCAGCGGACCGCCGCCTTTGTAGCTCTTGATGTCGGCATCGGGGAAGGCGGCCTTGGCTTCTTTCTCGCCAGTAGCGCCGAGCAGCACGGCGATCTTGGTGCCCTTGGCCTTGCAGTCCCCGGTGGTCTTGAACTTGCTGTCGGCCTTGGTGAAGACGGTGCTGCCCGTGTACATGTAAGGCGTGGTGAAGGCGACCTTCATGCCGCGCGCCAGCGTCGGGGTCATGTCGGCGACCAGAAGATCGGCCTTGCCGGACAAGAGGGCCGGGATCAGCCCGTCCCAGTCGAAGTCGAGGAAGGTGATCTTCACACCCATTTCCTTGGCCATCAGCTCGGCGAGCTCGACCGAACTGCCGGTGCGTTCGCCATTGGCGCCGACCAGCGAGAAAGGCGGTCCTTGGGTCTGCACGGCGACGCGCAATTCGCCGCGCTTGGTGATTTCGTCCAGCGTTCCGGCGCTGGCGGCGGCGGTCAGGCCCGCGAGCGCAAGTCCGGCGATGAAAAGTCTGGCAATCTTCATTCTGGCATTCCTCCCTGGTTGTTGTTTTGCCCGCGGATTTCCTTGGGCTCTTTTTTTGAGCGGCGGCGCCGATTGCCGGCGGGCCGTTCGAAAATCCTCAATCCCAGGCCACCGTCTCGGCAACCTTGATGCCGCGTTTGGCCAGTTCGTCGAAGAAGGCTTCGTCGGGCACGTCGAGCAGCGGGTTCAAAAGGCCCGGCGTGCTGATCTCGCGCCGCGCCAGCATCTGCGCCACGATGCTGGCGGGATAGCCGACGCCGAGGCTCATGCCGAACAGGCCCGACGCGAGATCGCGCTCGATGATCAAATCGGATGTCACGGTCCTGGCGCGGCCGCCTTCAAGACCGGAAAAGACATTGCGCATGACGCAAAGGTCCTTCTCGCCGGGGCCGTATTGCAGTTGTGGGCCGAGCAGCCGGCCGAGGAATTCGCGCGGGCTGCTGGAGGTGCCGGGCACCTTGTCCTCGGAGAGAAAACCAAGCGCCTTCAACGGCGCCCAGAAGGCCGACCATCCGGGCCAGCGCAGCGTGTAGCGGCCGGAGCGGCGCAGCCCTTTGGCCGCGGGAAGCATCTCGACATAATGCAGCGCATCGCCATTGGGGAAGGCTTCCAGCCGCCCAAGGCCCGCGACTTCGATCTCGTGGATGAAAGGGCTGTCATGCTGGCGGGCGGCGGGTACTTCGACGCGCTTGCCGTCCTCGATCATCACGCTGTCGCGGTTCTGGCTGACCAGGACCATGTCGAAGTTCCAGCTCACCTTGTAGCAAAGCGGCTTGGCCATCGCCTTTGGCTCGGGAATGCCGCCGCAATAGGAATCGATTGATGTGATCGTGTCGAATTGTTTTGCGGCGCGGGCGTAGAGCACTAGGTCGATGCCGGGGTCGAGCCCGCATTCGGTCATGATCGAAACGCCGGCCCGTTCGGCTTCCGTCGCCAGGTCGGCGATGGTCTTGGCGTAATTGGTGGTGACCAGCGGCGTGCGCGTTGCGATAGCGGCTTGCACCGCCTCGCGCATCAGCGGCTGCGGCAGCAAATCGATGACGGCGTCGGCGTCAGCCAGCACATCTGCCAGCGCCGATCCGATCGCGCCCTTGGGCATGACGAAGCGCACGTGGGAAAGGTCAGTCAGATCAGCCAGCCGGGCCGCCCCATCCGGCGCGGTATCGACGCAGATCACCTCCTCCACGCCACTGGCGACGAGGTCGGCGATGGCCGCCCGGCCTTGCAGGCCGAGGCCGCCGAGAACAGCGATCTTCATGCCGGCTCCTTGCGATCGTCCGACCAGCAGCCTTCCGGCAGGCTGACCCATTTGTTGCAAGACGCCATGACGACGAAGGTCTCGCTGCGCACGACCTCGCCCGGCTCGCCGGCGCCGGGGATTAGTTCGCTGGTGACGCGGTAGAGATCGGCGACGTCACCGGCCACCGTCACGTCGACGATGATGTCGAAGCGCCCGGTGACCACCGAAGCCGAGTTGACGAAGGGTAGTTCGGAAATCCGCTGCGCCAGTTCGCGGGCCCGGCCGCGTCCCTGGGCATTGATGCCGACAATGGCCGAGATCAGTTCGGGCCGCTCGGTGAGGTTCAGCAGGCCGACGATCTTGAGCAGATTGCGGTCGAGCAAATTGCGCAGCCGCGAGCGCACCGTCGGCACCGAAATCGCCAAGACCTCTGCGAGGCGGTTGATGCCCGGCTGCGCGTCCTGCGACAGCTGTTTGACCAGCCTCCGATCGGTCAGATCGAGATGTTCCCGCAAAAGTTCAATCTTTCATAAAG